>JANXRR010000598.1 GCA_025356795.1 Bacteroidia bacterium | reverse complement strand
AGCTTTTGATGGCTCAAACTGTTTTCTATAAGAATGCCACAAATTTTTTTATTATCTACCACTATATCGTTAGGCCATTTTATTTTTACTTCTTGTGAAATCAATGTTTGAATACAATCTGCGAGAGCTAGTGAAATACACTGATTAAGTAAAAATTGATTAGCAATAGGTAAAAAGGTGGGCTTCAATAAAATTGAAAGTGTTAGATTTTTGCCGGGCTCTGCTTCCCATCCATTCCCTCGCTGCCCACGCCCAGCCTGTTGGTTGTCGGTAATTATTAATGTGCCTTCGGGCAAACTCGCTTTATTGCCAAGTTCGGCAGCTAATGTATTAGTAGAGTGACATACTGGCACATAAACTAAGTTCTTACCGACAAATAGGGTATTGGCAGGGATTTTATACAATGTATTTTTGGTTAGCTTTGATGTTTATAGATTAAAAGAACAAATTTATTTAATGGCGAAAAAGAAGAAAGATCCAGACTCAGAAAAACTTTGTAAAGCTGTAGTTAAAGGCATGCAAGAAAAGAAGGCAAGCGACATAGTGGTAATGGATTTGCGCCAAGTGAAGAATGCGATTGCTGATTTCTTTGTGATATGTTCAGGTAATTCAGACAAGCAACTAGATGCCATTTCTGACTCTATTGACGATGAAGTTTCAAAATCCATAAAAGAAAACCCTTGGCATACCGAAGGTAAAAGCAATAAAGAGTGGATGTTGCTCGACTATATCACGGTTGTTGCTCACATCTTCAAAAAAGATAGGCGCGAATTCTATGAGCTCGAAAAACTTTGGGGCGATGCCAAGATAACCGAGATAGAAGATTAAAGGAACTTAAAGGCAGTTAGAACGTTATTGACTTGAAATTTAATTACATGGCAGACAAAGAAAGAAAGGAAAATAAGATACCCCCTATCAAAGCACCGAAGGGAAATTTTCAAGTATGGATCATTTTGGGATTGGTAGGAGTAATCTTATTAGTAACTCAATTTATGAAACCTGGTGATTTAACTGAGATTCAATCCAGTCGATTTGAATCGATGCTGCAAAATCACGACATAAAAAAACTAGTTGTTGTAACAGACCAAAAGCAAGTAGAAATAACCCTGCGTGCTGAAGCATTACAAAACGCAACTTATAAATTGGAGATCGAGAAGAGCAATAGCGTATTGGGACTCAATCCAAACGGACCACATTATAAATTAAAGATTGGCTCGCAAGATAAGTTCGAAGAAAATTTTAAAGAACTAAATGAGCGCCTTCCTAAAGACCAACGGATCGATTTACAGTTCGAAGAAAGAGGAGATGTTTCTGGCCAGTTATTTAGCTGGGGGCTTCTGTTTTTATTACTGTTTGGATTCTGGATGCTTATGCGCAGAATGACTGGCTCGGCTGGGCCTGGCGGACAGATTTTTAACATCGGAAAATCTAAAGCTGCCTTGTTTGATGCCGAGAATAAGGTAAAAATTACGTTTCAGGATGTAGCCGGTTTGGATGAAGCCAAAGAAGAAGTAAAAGAAATTGTCGACTTCCTTAAAACCCCAGCAAAGTTTACAAAGCTCGGTGGGAAAATCCCGAAAGGTGCTTTATTAGTTGGCCCTCCAGGTACGGGAAAAACTTTGTTGGCGAAAGCTGTGGCCGGTGAAGCTGGAGTCCCATTCTTCTCTTTATCAGGATCAGATTTCGTTGAAATGTTTGTGGGCGTAGGTGCGGCACGTGTGCGCGACTTATTCAAACAGGCAAAAGAAAAAGCTCCTTGTATTGTATTCATCGATGAGATTGATGCGATCGGTCGCTCGCGTGGCCGTGGACAAAT
Organism: Bacteroidia bacterium; assembly: GCA_025356795.1. GTDB lineage: Bacteria > Bacteroidota > Bacteroidia > Cytophagales > Cyclobacteriaceae > ELB16-189. The sequence goes on along the minus strand of JANXRR010000598.1, from coordinate 1,303 downwards.
GCCAGGCGCAAATGATGAGCGTGAAAACACTCTTAACTCACTATTAGTGGAGATGGATGGTTTCGCTACAGATAGTGGAGTAATTATTCTTGCGGCAACCAACAGACCTGACGTGTTAGACTCTGCGTTGATGCGCCCAGGTCGTTTTGATAGACAAATAAGCATAGATAAACCCGACATTGCCGGGCGCGAACATATTTTCAAAGTACATTTAAAGCCAGTGAAAATCTCGAAAGATGTCGATACTAAAAAACTAGCGGCTCAAACGCCTGGCTTTGCAGGAGCTGAGATTGCAAATGTGTGTAACGAAGCGGCATTGATTGCAGCACGTAAAGACAAAAAGGAAGTTGACATGCTTGATTTTCAAGATGCGATTGATAGAGTAATTGGTGGGCTTGAAAAGAAAACTAAAATTATTTCGCCTGAAGAAAAGAAAATTGTAGCCTATCATGAGGCGGGGCATGCGGTAGCAGGCTGGTTCTTAGAACATGCCGACCCGTTGGTAAAAGTGAGTATTGTTCCAAGGGGCATAGCTGCTTTAGGTTACGCTCAATATTTACCAAAAGAACAATTCTTATATCAAACAGAACAGTTGATGGATGAAATGTGCATGACATTTGGCGGCCGTGCAGCAGAAGAAATTGTGTTCTCAAAAATTTCAACAGGAGCATTAAGCGATCTTGAACGAATAACTAAGATGGCTTACAGCATGGTTACTGTTTACGGTATGAACAAAGAAATCGGTAACATGTCATTCTACGACAGTAAGCAAAGTGATTACGCTTTTAATAAACCTTATTCAGAAGCTACTTCAGAAAGAATTGATAAAGAGGTGAAGAAAATAATTGATGAAGCGTACGATCGTACAAAGAGTTTGTTAGAAAAACACCGCGAACACTTGGAGCTAATTGCAAAAGAGCTGCTGGAAAAAGAAATACTGTTTCAATCTGACTTAGAAAGATTGATTGGTAAAAGACCATTTGCCTCCGAAACAACGTATCAGAAGTATACCAATGGACAAGTCGATTCTAGCAACGTAGAAAAGGAGAAAGAAGCCACAACTCAGAAAGAACCTATAGTTGAACAGGCAAAGTAATTGCCAACAATTATTTTTTGAAGAAGATCAGGTTTACATCTGATCTTTTTTGTTTCCACTAATTTCTAACTTTACAAATGATATCAGTAAAAACGAATTAGAATGAAGAACATCTTTCAGCTACCTTCTGGTAAAAAAATCTATTTCGCCTCTGATTTTCATTTAGGTGTGCCCAATGCAGAGAGCAGTTTGAAAAGAGAACGATTT
>JANXRR010000585.1 GCA_025356795.1 Bacteroidia bacterium | reverse complement strand
TTTGTCTTTTATATGCTTCATGCCCAGCCCTCCATCTCTATTGGCACCTGACAACAAAATTCCCACCAATTTCTCCCGATAAACAAATGCTGCCGTGCCTAATGTAATATCAATTGCAGGCCTAGAGTTGTTCACCATATCTTCGGTTGAAAGTGCAAAATGATTACCCAACTCTACCGACAAGTGATAATTAGATGGAGCAAGATAAATAAGTCCTTTCTTAATGATCTCTTTATCATTTGGCTCCACTACTTGTGCCACACTTTTAATAGACAAGGCCTCCACAAAACCATTGCGCACGTGCTTTAGTCTATGCAATGCCATAATTACCGGCAACGGAAAATCTTTAGGAAGCTGGGCTAGAATTTTTACAATGCCCTGAAAACTTCCGGCTGACCCTCCTATAACAACGGCCTTGTAGCTGTTATTTAAGTTATACTTGCTCATGGGCCGGTCGCTAATCCTTTATTTTTTTATAGACCTTTTCTTCGTTATTAACTACAATAAACTTGCTCGCTATATCGCACCATATCAGCGATTCTTTTGAGCCTATTGCCAAGTATCCATATTTGAATAAGCTCTCATGAAATTTTTTCAATACATCATTTTGAAGTGTTTGATTGAAGTAGATCATGACATTGCGACAAAGTATGAGATCAAACTTATTAAAAATCTCTCCGGTAACGAGGTCGTGCTTTCTAAAAGAAACATTTTCCAATAAGTCTCTATTTAAAATAGCTTTTCCATTTTCTTCTCTGTAATATTTCTTTAGCGAATCTGAAGTTCCCTGAAAACGTATGTAGTTTTTTTCGTTCAATTCCATATTTTTTAATGGAAACGAACCTGCTTTGGCTTTCTCTAGAATGGCAGGATCTAAGTCTGTGGCAATCAAAGTTACATCGCTTTGAATTCCCATTTCTTTTAATAAAATAGCCATTGAATACACTTCTTCACCAGAAGAGCATCCGGCATGCCAAATCTTAAATTGCTTATGATTGAGCAAAATACCAGGAATAATTTCTTCCCTCATAACCCTCCAAAAGCCAGGGTCGCGAAACATTTCCGTTACGTTCACGGTAAGTTCGTCAAGAAATTCATTAATAAAGGCAGGCTGCTCATCCAAGCGTTTGAGCATTACCTCTACCGAAAGATTTTTCAATTCCATAATACGCAGCATCCTTCTTTTGAAAGACGACATTGCATAATTGCGGAAATCATAGCCATACTTTACGTGTATGAGCTCAGTGATTTTTTTTAAATCGGCTATGTCTATATCCTGTGTCACTTTTTTGTATTAACCTAAGATTTAATAATTTAAAACTAAACCAACCCTTACTAATTTATCTATCAATTTGCCCCGTAAACTTACATTAGCCATCTCATAGATAAGCTAAGCAAAATTGATGGTTTGAAAGTAAGTATAAATAGCATACGGTTCACAAAAATCGGCTTAAAACTCAAATTGAAAAGGAATTAAGACCACAGCTGACCTACATTTAAGCCATTGATGGGGCTGAATCTGCATAATTACTTCGTAGGCAGAAGGTTGTCTTTTCTCAAATTCAACCATTACTTGCCGGCACGCACCGCAGCAAGCGGCTGGTACAAACTCCTCATCTCTTCTTGCCACCACAGCCATTTTTATTATTCCTATTGCTGAATATTGACTGGCTTTTGTATAAAGTGCCACGCGTTCTGCGCACATACAAAGAGGAAATGAAGCGTTTTCTTGATTTGCACCACATACCATTGTTCCGTTTTCCAACAATAAGGCTGCTCCCACAAAAAAATTGGAGTAGGGCGCGTATGATAAATATGTGGCTCGCTTTGCTTGCTCAATCAGGTTCTTAGTTTGGGTATCCAAGTCATTGTAATCATAAAAAATAAAATCTTCCATTGGTGTTATTTCAATTGTATGCGAAGTAAGATCAGTAAAAATAGTGGATTGGTAAAATCCACTAAATTGTGATTCCTTAAACTAAGCATTCTAAGATGTCACATTCCATTTTAATTCTCGGGGCAGGCCGATCCTCCTCTTCTCTTATATCTTACC
>JANXRR010000553.1 GCA_025356795.1 Bacteroidia bacterium | reverse complement strand
AAATTTTCTGGCATTCTCAATTTTCATGGGTACTGGCATCTTAGCCAGGCCCAAGTTTACTTTTGCTTTCATTGTTGTATTGTTTTTTTTGTACCTGGCCACTGCTGATCAACTTCTTTGCGATCGTTCAAAGCAGTATATGTTGGTAGTCAGGAGAGTTAAACATTAATTATCAGCAAGTAAATATTGGCATAGCTTCAATAGTGATTTAGATTTGAATACCGAATGTGCAACTCTTGGTATTACAAACAAATCGTATGCCAATTCACCAATATTAATGGAAAATCTATGTTCCTCTTACTCAACCCTTCGTAATTAAGCAAGCCATGCGTAGTACTGCAGGAAGACTACATCTCATTTGGGTAATCATATATGTGGGCAATACAGTACTACACTATTAGAGAACAACACTATTGCAAATGATCAATAAAATATATTCTTCCCTTAAAGGGATATCTGTCGCTATAAGAATTACTTACCATGAAATACTAGGAAATACAGGTTGGTACTCTTGAGAATTTATTTAGCACAAGGCAATTCATAGTACACTAATTAAAATATCATATCTGCTGACAAAAAAGTGTCACTCACATTTTCAGGCATTTCACTATGTGAGAAGAATTGATTGTTTACCCTATTTACCTTAAGCTGGCGTTTTTGATCAACCATAACACTGACGGCCATCAAAAATAACTTTTGATTTCTAATGCAATCGGTTACATTTAGAAGATTAACCAACTTCTTTTGTATGCCCGATTTTCAAATTAAAAAATCATCCAAAGAATATGATGTGTGCATTGTAGGTTCTGGCGCTGGCGGAGGCATGGCTGCTTATACGCTTGCCAACGCGGGATTGAAGGTAGCCTTGATCGAAGCAGGGCCTTTGTACGATCCTGCAAAGAATGTAACCCAGCTAAAGTGGCCGTGGGAATCGCCCCGCAGAGGAGCAGGGACTTTCGAACGAGGCTTTGGCGATTTTGATGCCGCTTATGGCGGATGGGAACTAGAAGGCGAACCTTACACTCATAAAAACAATACCAAGTTTGATTGGTTTCGGGCTCGTATGGTAGGCGGAAGAACTAACCACTGGGGGCGCATATCGTTGCGCTTTGGCCCCAACGATTTTAAACATAAAAGCATTGACGGCCTGGGCGAAGATTGGCCGATAAGTTATAATGATGTTGCCCCCTATTACGATAAAGTTGATAAGTTGATTGGTGTATTCGGTTCAATGGAAGGGTTGCCCAACGAACCCGATGGAATATTTCTTCCTCCTCCTAAGCCTCGCCTTCATGAACTTTTTGTGAAAGATGCCGGCACTGCCGCTGGGGTTCCAGTAATTCCCTCTAGATTATCTATTCTTACCAAAGCGCTTCCCGAAAATAAAGATAGAGGCGCTTGTTTTTTTTGTGCCCAATGTAACAGAGGATGCACCGTGCATGCCGATTTCTCGTCATCTTCAGTATTGGTTAAGCCGGCTTTAAAAACTGGCAACGTAGATATATTTCCCAATGCTATGGCTAGGGAAGTTTTAGTAAGAAAAGATGGCACTGCTTCGGGCGTATCGTACGTAAGTAAAGATGACTTACAAGAGTATCAAGTAAGCGCCAAAATTGTAATGCTGGCAGCAAGCGCGGGCGAATCAGCTCGTCTACTTTTAAATTCAAAATCGGAAGCGCATCCTAACGGCTTGGCAAACGGCAGTAATGTAGTCGGTAAATATTTGCATGATTCAACGGGCGTTGGTTTGGGTGGTTATTTGCCCAAACTACTTGATAGAAAGCGATACAACGAAGATGGTGTGGGCGGATTGCATGTTTACTCACCTTGGTGGCTTGATAACAAGAAATTAGATTTTCCTCGTGGATATCATATTGAATATGGAGGCGGCATGGGCATGCCTTCTTATGGTTTTGGAGGTGGCATTCAAAATGTAAATAGCAAGTTTCCCCCTGCGAATGGAGGAACGAAAGACGCTGGTGGATATGGCGCTGCTTTGAAAAAGGATTATCGCTATTTCTATGGAGCAAGTGTAGGAATGGCAGGCCGTGGCGAAGCTATAGCACGTGAAGACAATTATTGTGAGATTGATCCTACTACGGTAGATAAATTTGGAATTCCCGTGTTGCGCTTCCATTATAAATGGAGTGACTTTGAAGTAAAGCAAGCCAAGCACATGCAAGAAACTTTTCAGGAGATTATGCATAAAATGGGAGCTGAAATTACCTGGGGCATAAAAGGTGCTGATGAAGATTATGGATTGGCCGCACCTGGAAGAATTATCCATGAAGTTGGAACAGTGCGGATGGGCAACGATACTAAAAAATCGGCACTCAATAAATTTAACCAAGCCCATGATTGCAAGAATTTATTTGTAGTAGATGGAGGCGCGTTTGTATCGCAAGCCGATAAAAACCCCACATGGACCATACTTGCACTTTCCATGAGAGCAAGTGAATATATTATTGATGAATTGAAGAAACAGAATATTTAAACTCGTTATTGGTTAGTCGTTAGTCACGAACAACCATTAACGAATAATTAACAACGAACTATGGACAGAAGAAAATACTTAAAATCACTTGCCTTAGGCACGCTTACCACGGGTGTAATTTTAAATGCGTGTACCCCAGAAAAGCCAGTTAGTTTAGTTGCAGAAGCTACCAATGCGGCAGGCCCCGATCGGCAACCAGCAGAATTGGCACGCTATAAAAAACTTATTGCCGAAACATTTTTTACAGAACATGAAATGGCAACTATCACTGTTTTGGTAGACATCATTATCCCTAAAGATGAAGTTTCAGGAAGTGCCACCGATGCCAAAGTGCCTGACTTTATTGAGTTTATAGTGAAAGACATGCCGCATCATCAAATACCCATGCGCGGTGGATTGCGGTGGCTGGATGTTCAATGCATGAATCGCTATAATAATGCCTTCATACAATCCACCCCTCAGCAACAGATGGAAATAGTAGATGCCATTGCCTGGCCAGAGAAAGCACAGCCCGGCATGGAGCAAGGCGTGGCTTTCTTTAACAAGATGCGTGACTTAACGGCCACAGGCTTTTATACCAGCGAGATTGGAATTAAAGATATTGGCTATGTTGGCAATAGACCTAACCAATGGGAAGGTATTCCTCAAGAAGTATTGGATCAATATGGCTTGAAGTACGATGAAAGAACGCTAGCCGAAAGTGTAAAATTCGAAAGCTGATCCCTGATCTTAAAATCTTAAATCTAACATCTCAAATCTTAATTTTTTGTTATGCAAAATCAATCCCGAAGAAATTTCTTAAAGACTACAGCCTTGGCTGCCACTGCTTTCACCATTGTGCCCCGTCATATTTTGGGTAAAGGTTTTGTGGCTCCCAGCGATACACTTTACGTTGCCGGCATTGGAGTGGGTGGCAAAGGTGAGAGTGACATTGCCGCTTTCGCGAAAAGCGGAAAAGCAACCATTTCTTATTTATGCGATGTGGACGACCGCAGAGCGGCTAAAACTGTTGCCAATTTCCCGAAAGCAAAATATTATAAAGATTACCGCAAAATGCTGGAAGCAGAACATAAAAGCATTGATGCAGTTTCTGTTTCCACACCCGACCACATGCACGCGGTGCAAGCCATGGCTGCCATGCAACTTGGCAAGCACGTGTATGTGCAAAAGCCTTTGACGCACGACATCTTTGAAGCGCGTGCCCTTACTGAGGCCGCTAAGAAATACAAAGTAGTTACGCAAATGGGAAACCAAGGAGCATCGGGCGATGGAGTAAGGCAGATGCGCGAATGGTACGATGCCGGAACCATTGGTGAGGTAAGTACAGTCTATTGTTGGACGAACAGGCCGGTTTGGCCTCAAGGCATTCCGTGGACGGATAAAAAAGCAGAAGTGCCCAAAGAATTGGATTGGGATCTATGGCTGGGCACTGCGCCTAAAAAGGAATACATAGAAAAATTAGTGCCTTTCAATTGGAGAGGCTGGTGGGATTATGGAACGGGAGCCTTGGGAGATATGGGATGCCATATTATTGAACCACCCTTTCGAGTGCTAGGGCTTGGGTATCCCACGGAAGTGGAATGCAGCGTGGGCAGTGTGTATGTAGATGAATTTAAGAGAGGATACTTTCCCGATAGCTGCCCTCCCTCATCGCATGTTATCATGACTTTCATTAAGAATAGTAAGCCAGTAAAATTTCACTGGATGGATGGTGGCATTCAACCCGAACGGCCAGAAGAACTTGGCCCCAATGAAATGATGGGCGATGGCGGCAATGGCGTGATTATGATCGGTACAAAAGGAAAGATGATGTGTTCAACGTATGGTATAAATCCACAATTGCTGCCTACTTCAAGAACAAAAGAAGTGAATGTGCCTCAAACATATAAGCGAATAGTTGATGGAGCCAATGGCCATTATGCGCAATGGGTAGAAGCCTGCCTTGCGGGATATGGCAAAACTGAGCTCTCCTCCCCTTTTGATGTTGCCGGCCCCATAACAGAAGCCTTGTTGATGGGCAACTTGGCCATTCGCAGTTATGATATTCGCAAGCCACGAGTAGGCGGAACCGAAGGTCAATTCGATTACCCAGGCAGGTTTATCAAACTTGTATGGGATGGGCCCAATATGAAAATCACCAACTTTGACGATGCCAATCAGTTTGTGAAGCGAACATACAGTGAAGGGTATAAACTCTAGCCTTCGACAGGCTCAGGCTGACAACAAACTCAGGCCGACAGGCTCAGGCTGACGATATTAAATCTTAAATCTCCTATCTTAAATCTAACATTAGAGAAAATGCAAAATCAATCGAGAAGAAACTTTTTAAAGACAGCCGGCACTGCGGCCGCGGCATTCACCATCTTACCACGTTTTGTTTTAGGAGGTAATGGGTTCATTGCTCCTAGCGATACCCTCTACATTGCTGCTATTGGCGCGGGCGGAAAAGGAACATCCGATATTTTAGGCTTCGCTAAAAACCCGAAAGCAAAAATTGCCTATCTCTGCGATGTTGATGACAGGCAGGCAGCCGAATCAAGAAAGAATTTTCCGGAAGCAAAATACTTTAAAGACTTCCGTGAACTATTGGATAAGGAAGAGAAAAATATTGACGCGGTATCGGTATCAACACCTGACCACACGCACGGCACCATTGCTATGGCTGCCATGAGCCGCAAAAAACACGTGTATGTGCAAAAGCCCTTAACGCATGATATTTTCGAAGCACGTGCGCTCACTGAAGCTGCTAAGAAGTATCAAGTGGTTACACAAATGGGAAATCAATTTGCTTCCGCAGATAATGTGCGCGCAGCAAAAGAAATGATAGACGCTGGCCTTATTGGAACTGTAACTCGCGTTGACACCTGGACCAACCGTCCCGTTTGGCCGCAAGGGATACCAAAACCTATCGGTAAATATGAGATACCCAAAGAACTGGATTGGGATTTATGGCTTGGCCCTAATCAATATACAGATTTTAACCCTGCTTATGTTCCCTTTAATTGGAGAGGTTGGTGGCAATTTGGCACGGGGGCGCTGGGAGACATGGCCTGCCACATTATGGATGCCGCCTTCCGTATTTTACCAATTGATTTTCCCACGGAAGTGGAATGCAGCACAACAACAGCTTGGGAAGACTTCTTTAAAGTTGCCAACTACAACGATGCGTGCCCATCATCCTCTATAATACACTTAAAGTTTCCACGCAAAGATGG
>JANXRR010000548.1 GCA_025356795.1 Bacteroidia bacterium | reverse complement strand
CAGCCATTTCTATTTATAGTTCGAACAAAATTTATTTAGGCTGGTCGTTTTCTTTTTTCTCCTTTTTTTTGCTCTCCCTTGCATATTTTTTTGATTTCAATTTAATCCCCGTATTTTCTAACACCGCTGAACCCATATATTCCTTCATTAATTACTCCATGGCATTTATTACATCCTCATTGCTCATCTACTTTTTGTTAAAAATCAATCATCATTCAGAAAAAACTTTACATCTTAGTCAAGAAAATTTAAGAGAAACAGCCGTAGAACTTAAAAAAAGTAAGCAACGATTTGAGCTCGCCATTCATGGCTCCAACGCTGGCATTTGGGAATGGGACATAACCAATAATTGCATTTATAATAGCCCACGGTGGAAAGTCATGCTTGGCTACAGTATTTCCGAATTGGAAACCATGACGCTGGAGACTTTCGTTGAAAAAATTTTAATGGTTGATCGAGCAAGAGTACAACTAGCATTGCAAAACCACCTCGAAAAAAGAACTCCTTATAATATAGAATTTAGAATGGTGAAGAAAAATAATTCTATCATTTGGGTGAAGGATAGCGGAGTAGCTGTTTTTGACGATACTGGTAATGCGGTGCTAATGGCCGGATCAATTATTGACATTACGGAAAGGAAAGAGATACAGAAAAAAATTATTCATCAGAATGAGCTTTTGGTAAAAGCAAACTTAGAATTAGACAGATTTGTATACAGTGCTTCTCACGATCTCCGCTCCCCATTAAGTTCTATTTTAGGATTGATAAACATTGCCAAAAAAACCAATGAACCTAAGGAGATAGGCACTTGCCTGGAGCTAATGAAAGCGCAAATAAGTACCCTCGATAATTTCATTACCGAAATTCAAGATTACTCCCAGAATAGTCGCAAAATTGTAAAACATGAAACTATAGAACTGCATTCGTTTACTGATGAAATTATTAAAAGTCTCATGTTTTCAGAAAAAGCTAATCAATTAAAATTCGTGTGCGACATACCTGCAGAACTACCGTTAAAAACCGATAAGGGCCGATTAAGAATTGTTTTAAGCAACCTGATTGGAAACTCAATAAAGTATAGTGATTTAACTAAAGACAAAGCCTTTGTTTCCATTAAATCAGGTATAGAAAAAGGGCATCACTATATTGTAATAGAAGACAACGGGTTGGGGATTGGAGAAGAGCATCATTCAAAAATTTTTGATATGTTTTACCGTGCATCTGAAAGCTCTAAAGGATCTGGCTTAGGATTATATATTGTAAAAGAAACATTATTAAAACTTGGTGGCACCATAAGTTTTCAATCAACACTTGGCAGTGGAAGCACGTTTGAAATAAAATTGCCTAAATGATTTTGTCAACTGATTCTTACAAATCAAAAAAATGAAACAAAATCGCGTAGGCTAAAATTGCTACCCGATTCTGTCCTAAATTATTGATTAGTAAAACTTATTTCAGGCATGCGCAACCTTCACATCCATGGAAACGATCTATTCCTGTTTTTTCTAACCCAAACGACTCAACTGGGTCTAATTCTTCCGTCTCTAATTTTCAACAAGCTTTAAAACTATCAATCCTAAAACTATCTTTGCGGCTTATGGCAACACAAGACGATAACCTTTTAAAGAAAGTGATTTCCCATGCTAAGGAGTATGGGTTTGTTTTTCCTTCCAGTGAAATCTATGATGGGCTCAGTGCCGTGTATGACTACGGTCAAAACGGGGTTGAGTTAAAAAACAACATAAAAGAATATTGGTGGAAGTTTATGACTCAAAGCCATGAAAATATTGTGGGATTAGATTCTGCCATCTTTATGCACCCAACTATTTGGAAAGCATCGGGTCACGTGGATGCGTTTAATGACCCAATGATAGACAATAAAGATTCAAAGAAAAGGTATCGCGCTGATGTGTTGGTAGAAGATGCCATAGCTAAGATTGAAGATAAGATTGACAAAGAAGTAGAGAAAGCAGCGAAGCGTTTCGGTGAAACATTTGATGCCGCCATGTTTAAATCTACAAACGGGCGGGTGGTGGAATATCAAAAGAAAATTGATGAGGCCAACGCGCGATTAAAGGATGCCATGACCAATGGCAACATGGAAGCGATGAAACAGCTCATCTTAGACTTAGAAATTGCAGACCCTCTTTCGGGCACTCGCAACTGGACAGACGTTCGTCAATTCAACCTGATGTTTTCAACCGAAATGGGAAGTGTTGCTGAAGATGCTAATAAGATTTACTTAAGACCAGAAACGGCACAAGGTATTTTTGTGAATTTTCTCAACGTACAAAAAACAGGGCGCATGAAAATCCCTTTCGGGATTGCCCAAATCGGCAAAGCTTTTCGCAATGAAATTGTAGCACGCCAATTTATTTTCCGTATGCGTGAATTCGAGCAAATGGAGATGCAATTTTTTGTGAAGCCTGGAGAAGAAACGCAGTGGTATGAATTCTGGAAGGCAAAGCGGATGAAGTGGCATCAAACCCTTGGCTTAGGCGCAAACAATTATCGCTTTCACGATCATTTAAACTTGGCACATTATGCAAATGCTGCTTGCGATATTCAGTTCAACTTCCCAATGGGTTTTAAAGAGCTGGAAGGAATTCATAGCCGAACCGATTTTGATTTAAAAAGCCACGAAAAATTCTCTGGTAAGAAACTTCAATACTTCGACACGGAGACCAATCAAAACTACGTGCCTTATGTAGTGGAAAC
>JANXRR010000546.1 GCA_025356795.1 Bacteroidia bacterium | reverse complement strand
ATTACCGTGTCGTGATTCCGCCAACAGCTAAAGAGTCTCTTCAAGAAATTGTTAAGCACATTAAGCAGGATTCTCCAACGGCAGCAATAAAAGTTCGTAAGACATTGCTTGAAAAAGCAAAGAGCTTAAAGGAATTGCCTGAACGATTTTCAAGAGAAATGTTTCTCATTGACAAGCCTGGTATTATCGTTCTGTCACCGTTTGGCATTATAAAATTGTTTATAAGATTTTGGATGATGAAATCGTGATTTTAAAGTTTTTTTATACTAGCCAAGACCCAGAAGTATTAAGAAAAATTGCTAAAGACGACTAAATCTCAAACCCCTTTATTTTCCGGTAAAGGGAAAGCGCGTGCCTATCGGTAAGGCCGGAGATGAAATCAACTACTTCACGGAATTGCAAATACGTATCATTGGGATTGGCTTGAATGGCAAGTGAAGTTTCTATCGGGAATAGTTTTGAAAGGTTTGAATATTTTTTCTCAGCGTTTTTTTTGAGCAGCGAATCGCTTGCTTTGCCAAACTCTTCCAATAAGCCTGGAAGCACTTCAAATCCTGCAGCTTCAATTTCCACCACATGCCTGGCACGATAAATTTTTTCAATAGAAATATTGCTAATGTTTTTTAAAGCAAGTTGATGCTCGCAACTATCTGTAAGTGCTTGGTCAAAATTTCCCTCAAGGATTTCTTTCTCATGGGCGATAAAAACTTTGGTGGTGGCTTCGATCAATTCGTTGATCACCATTGCGCGGAGTATGCCCAATTTTTCGTTGAGTCCTGATTTTTGCGCAAGCTTTTGTGTATTCAATTTATTCTTTAAAATGGGTGAGAATAGTCCGATGATCTCGTCAAAACTTAGTAGACCCAACCGGCAGCCATCTTCAAGATCGATAATGCTATAACAGATATCATCGGCAGCTTCTACTAAAAAAGATAATGGGTGGCGACACCAAACTGAACCGCCCTGAGTGATCAAACCCAATTGATCGGCAACTTGTTTAAACGCTATTGCTTCCGATTCAAAGAAGCCATATTTCTTTTGGCTCTTCTTATTTTTATCCCGATGGTGGAACAATGCCGGGCAAGGATATTTTGTAAAAGCACCAAGTGTGGAGTATGTTAATTTGAACCCGTATTCTTTTTTGTTCAAGATGCGAAAACCTTGTGCGTTGCCTTCAAAGTTGATGAGATCAGCCCACTGCAACTCCGTTACTTTTGTTTGTATCGATTGCCCGAAAGGGTGATGGATAAAAAAATCTGAAATGGCATCTTCACCAGAATGACCAAATGGCGGATTGCCTAAGTCGTGAGCCAACGAGCCAGCAGCCACCACGGCACCAAAGTCAAAGAGCGAAATTTCTTTTGCCAGCTCAGCATTTTCACTCAAAATAATTTCTCCTACTTTTTTGCCGAGCGATCGACCTACGCTTGATACTTCGAGGCTGTGCGTTAAACGTGTATGCACAAAGTCATCTTCGGGCAAAGGATGCACTTGTGTTTTATCTTGCAGCCTGCGGAATGGATGTGAGAAAATAATGCGATCATAATCTTGCTCAAACGCACTGCGCGAAAGCTCGTGCGAGTTGCCTGTTTGATTGATGCGTTGTGGAGAGAGTAGTTGCAGCCAGTTCATACCTCTAATCACTCTTTCAATACCAAGTCAATGCACATCACGGCAGCCATAATCAACATGCGCAAGGGATTGTCGGCAGGTACTTCTGGACTGATTTGTAAAATGTAATTGTCGGCAGAGGTGAAAAGCTCTTTCCCAAGGCCATTCCATTTTTTGGTAACGGTGGCAAACTCCTTTCCATCATTGGATACAAACTTGAATTCCCAACTTGTCCATTTGCCTTTCAGCATACACAGTGGTCTATCGCTGGCATCCAACACGGCAAACTTTCCACCGATGGATAAGAATTGTTGTTTGAATTTTCCGATCAAATTATTTTGGCCATCCAGTACTTCCACTTTAGATAAAATGAAGGAAACACCCCGCTTTACCGTTAAAATCTTTTCCCCTTGCGGAGTTTTGATCTCCATGTTGAAGGGAGTCATGCGCTTGTACTCTGAAAAGCGAAATAGTTTTGTGAAGAAACCTAAATTCTCTTCCTGACATTGAAGAATAATTTCTTTTGATTCCGGATCTAAAATATCAAAGCTGTTGGCGGCTTTAAAAATCTTTACGTGTTCTTTTACAAAAAACAAATTCTGATTGAGCGAAGGGTGCATGTTATATTTTCTTTAGCAGGTTAGTCATTGAAACCGAATCTTGAATCTTTGCTTTCAAACTTGAAATAGAAAGGCGTTCTTGCTTCATGCTGTCGCGATCACGTAAAGTCACGGTGTCATCTTGCAGTGTTTGATGATCCACCGTTACACAATATGGGGTGCCAATCGCATCCATTCTGCGGTAGCGCCTGCCGATGGTGTCCTTGTCTTCATAATAGCAACGGAAGTCCAGCTTGAAATCATTGAGTATGGTCATGGCCTTCTCTGGCAAATCGTCCTTTTTCATCAACGGAAGTATGGCTACTTTATTAGGCGCCAATGCTGGCGGTATAGAAAGCACCACGCGCTCGTTTCCTTCTTCTTTACCTTCTGCAGCTGCGAGCTTCTCTTCTTTGAAAGCACTTGACAAAACAGATAAAAACATACGATCCAAACCAACAGA
>JANXRR010000532.1 GCA_025356795.1 Bacteroidia bacterium | reverse complement strand
CATGAAAAACAGCTACGTTTTCTAGGCATTCTCGTAGACATCTTTACTATTACCGACGCCTTAAGTTACACTGAAGAGTGGATCAAAAAAGAAGGAATGGTCATTGCAGAACGCCATAGTGAAATGGGTGAATACGATCCTTACTTTGTCCGCATTACCAAGCAAGATTTGGGCCAATATGAAGTGAAAGTGTACGGGAAACGTTTGCAGGCTGAACAGGCAGTACCAGCGAGACTTTGGCTTCCTAAAATCAATTCCGGCAATCAGATATTGCAGTTCTCTTCCAATGCCGACCTTGCCAATTGGCTTTCAATGCAACCGTCCAGTGCTTTAAAAGATAGTTATGTAGAATTTCGAGAAGTTTTACCGGAGGAAAAATGAGTATTTTCAAGAATATCGTAGATGTCAAGGCGTGGAATGTTAAGCTAAAGAATCAAAAGTTGGGTAATTAAATGAAAGCTACCAAAAAGAAAAAGGCACTGAATACTGAAAAGCTTTTCGAATTAACCAAAGAATTGAAAAAGGGATATCTGTGGTCTAATGCTCAACTGCCGGTTACGGAAATTAGGGATTTATACCTAGCCTACAATCACCTATTTTCTAAAGCTGCCAAGAAAGCCGTTCCTTTTGAAAAGGCAAATGCCGACAAGGTTGCGTATCTTACCTGCGTTGCGGTTGGCGAAGAGAATGTTCTCAAGGCTGCCGAGGAAATTGTAGCGGCGGTGAATGAGTTGGCAAAGCATGGCCACGTTACCGGGTTTCTAAATAAACTGAGTGCGGTGAAGCTTAGTTCTGAGCCTCATGAGGAAGATAAGTGGGTGGTTCTTAGCTTTCCATCTTTAACCGAAAAGGGTTATATTTATTTGAAAAGAACTAAATGGGGCGTAATTACTGAAGAAAATCAAAACTTTAGCAATTTTGAAATTCGCACCTGATTTTCAAGGTAAAAGTGGGCATTCTTGTAAAATGAATAGTAATTCACAATCTGGGAATTTTTATAGTCACAATTGCTGTATCTGCACCGCCTATTGCAGTCACACGGGAACGCATCAATTTTGTCCAGATCATCAGGGCAATGTTATTTATCCCAATATTCCCAATACTCAGCCACCAAGTTTGAACGCTCCCGAGAACAGCCTTAATTCCTTGACAAGTTTCAAGTTTCAAGACCCTAGAATTGATGAAATGTTAAAATTACTTAAAGAAATGCGCACTCTTCTTGGGGACATTAATTCCAATAAACTGTAATGTTTAAGAAATCAAACAATCCCGATATAGCGGTGTTGGAAAAAAGTTACCGTGGCAGAACTTTTAGCGTTTCCCATTTAAAAGTACTAAAAATAGAAAATGCCAGATTTTGCGTTTGGTGTCACGAAGGTAAGCTAAATCACGGAAATCAACGTTGGTGTAGCGAAGAATGCGTAAGCTCTGGATTGGCATGGGCTAACCCGCAATCGGAACACGGATTGCATATTCTTCTTGTTAAACAAAATTTTAAGTGCCTACATTGTAATTTCGACTATCTTCCGTATGTGGAAAAAGCATTGAGTTATCTTAATAGAAACCATCCAACCGTAGATAAAGCCAAAATACGCAACCAAATAAGCGCCTTGCTTATGAAGGTTATGAAGAGAAATATTCCCAGGGATAAAGCTCCGGAGGTAGACCACATTATTCCCATTTCTAAGGGTGGACAGGCGATTGGACTTGACAATGTCGGCATACTTTGCTATTCTTGTCATAAGATGAAGACAAAAGTTGATAATTCCGGACCAAGGAAAAAGAAATGACGCACAAACAATTATTTCTTAAACTTATCAGTGACGAGAATATCTTTGAAAATATTGATGTTTCTGACGATTATGAAAAGGATGAATGGGGCAATGGCGTAATCACCATGGCTTTTGAGAGTCCCAAGGGAAAGAAAAAGAAACCAGTCAGGGCATTTTTGGTTTTCATGTTCAATGCCAAAGGAAGACTTATCAATGTGGAAGTCGCCACCAAGGAAAGGGGCCAAAAAGATTGGCAAGTTGCCACATCGGAACACTTTATTAATTTTCTCCTAAAGGGCTTTTCCGAATGATTCTCGTCGCCTTAATACTATCTTGCCCAACTACGATTATAGTCAATCGCACGCGCGATTGGAACCAAACGGATAGACAAACCCTTGCTAGGGCCAAAGTTCGCTGTAAACATTTATTTCCAGAAGATCCATGTCTTAAGAAGCTTGTCAAGCTAGAAGAACTTCGCTATCATGCCATATGTGGGAGGGCGAAATGAATAGTAAACAAGCCCTTTTGATCCTTTGGTTCGTTGCTACCATTGTTTTGTGTAGTCTTTTGTTTGGCTGTGCCTCTAAGCTTGTTCCATATGACCAACAAGAGTGTGAGGCCAGCAAGAATTGGCAGTTCAATTACGTCACTAATTATTCCGAAGAGGAATTGCGCCAGATTGAGTACTACACTCGCGGCGTATGCACTGGCGGATTTACAATACAATGATTGACCACGCCACATACCTAAGCAATTGGTTTCATGCGTACTTTATTCATTTTGGTTTTTGGGTCAGCTTTACCTTGGCATGCACCGTATA
>JANXRR010000487.1 GCA_025356795.1 Bacteroidia bacterium | reverse complement strand
AAAAAAGGAAGTGGCAGAAAGCAATGTCTCAAGTTCGCCCAATGGTTTTGAAGTCAAATGCTTACCCTGATCAGTGGTATAGATGTGCGTGTAGCCACCATCTGCTTGGCACATTATTATATTCCCAGTGTCTAAAAATTCAAATCCATGTAAGGTAGGGATGGCCAATTTCGTTACCTGTTGGTTAACTATGTTTTGCATGAGACTTTGCAGCCTTTCTTTGGATGCATTTAAACTTTGTCTTTGTTCATGTTTTGCTACTGCGTGCTGCAGCTCTCGGTAATCAACTGGTTTTATAAGATAATCAAGGCAGGCAGCTTTAATGGCTTTGATTGCATATTCTTCGTGAGCAGTAGTGAAGATAATGTCAAATTGGGGCGCATAATATTCGTTAAGCAAATCTAAACTGTTTTCAGTGTCAAGTTCAACATCCATAAAAACCAATGAAGGCGAATGCCTATCAATAAGATGTTTAGCCTCTGCGTTGGTAAAAGCTTTGCCAACCAGTTTCACCGTTGGGCAATAGTGCGAAAGCATGATAGCTAACCCCTCCATGGCCGCTGGTTCGTTTTCTAAAATGATGGCGTTGGTCATAAGTCTCTAGGTTATCCCGTCATAAGTGCTTGCACACCCGTTGGTATTACAATTACAACTCTCGTTCCTACTGCGTTTCCTAGATCATTTACTTGATCTTCTATTTGTATTTTATATTTCTGTTGAATGTCAGCTTTCTTTTGCAGAAGTTCTAAACGTGCATCAGTAATTGCGGTGGAATGCGACTTGCGTTGCTGTTTTTCTATAGTGGCGGCTGCTTGACGACCCACGCCATTATCTTCAATGGTACAGATCAACGTAACGTCCACCAATTGAAAAGTTACACTGACAAAACCTTTTTCACGTTTGTGATAAAGCCCGTGCTTGATGGCATTCTCTACAAAAGGTTGCACCATCATGGGTGGTATGCGCTCATAACTAGGATCGTCAATGGATTTATCCAAACTTATTTCATAATCAAATTTATGAGGATAGCGCAATAGCTCTAAGTGAAAATAGTGCCGTAGAAACTCTATCTCTTCTTTCAATGAAATCGTTTCCCTTTTTGAATTCTCTAACGCATGGCGTGTGAGCTTGGAAAAATCGTTTAGGTAATGAAGAGCCTCTTCTTTCTTTTCCAAAAGAATAAGAGTTTGCACCGCACTTATGGCGTTGCCCACAAAGTGCGGGTCCATTTGCGCTTTCAGTGCTGCCAGTTGCGTGTCTTGCAGTTTATCTTCCAAATTTCGTTGCAACAGGCTGCCCAAGGCAATGTTCTTTTTCATTTGGTTAATCGATTTTTGCCTTTGATAAAAACCGTATGAGCCAAGCCCAATTATCGTTATTAAAATACTCACAACACTTATTGCCACCAATCGATTTTGTTTTGCTAAGCTTTCCTGCAGTTTCTTTTCAGCTTCCAGTTCGTGTATCTTTTCATCCTTGAGTTGGTTTTCGTAGCTATCTCTTATGGCTGCCACTTCGCGTAGGTTATTCACCGTAAAACTCTTTTCGCGGTATTTCCTTGCCAATTCACTGGTGCGCAACGCTTCCGGATAATTTTTTATGGCTTTGTATAGTTTGGTTTGATAGTCGTAGTTATCGGGCAAATCAAAATTGCCATTTGCTTCTTCAAGTAACATAGCAGATTGCTGCATAAAGAAAATAGCAGAATCAAATTTCTGTTCGCTCTCCAGCAGCCTGGCCATTGTAAACGCACATCTGTTCATGCCCATGTTTGCGTTTTCATTTTTATGAATGAGATACGCTTTTCTAATAAGGGCCTTAGCAATAGTTGATTGCCCAAGCAAATGCTGTAATTGAGCTTGCGAAACCAGCGCTGCTGCACGCCTGTCTTTCATGTTGGCAATTTTATGCAAGCTATCCGCCTGTATTGTGTAGATTAAACCCTTCATAAGCAGTTTTGTCCGCTCAGGTTCTGGTGGAGGATTGTCGCCAATTACTTTATAAAAAATGTTTGTCCCCATGCCGTAAAGCGCACCACCCATTAAGCCAGTGTGATTTATTTTTTTAGCTAACTCAAATCCCTTTTGCAAATGGCTCATTTTTATTTCAAATCCGTTGGGCAGGCCATACGTAGTGGTGTAGGCCATAGAAATTTCTTTGAACGTCAAACTCAGCGTGTCCTTTTGTCTATCCAAAATGGCTTTCGATTTGGTGGAGTAGCGAGCTGCTTCTGGAAAATTTCCCTGCACCGCCAATGAGTTTCCGTAGATGTTATAAATGCTATGCAGGCTACTAGAGTCCTTTGTTTTCTCAATTTTCTCCAGGCTGCTTTTAGCAAAGGAAAGAGCCTTTTCCGGGTCGGTTTCGCGGTAGAGTTTACTGATCATACACAAGCGTTCATTCTCGGCCTTTCCTTGCAAAGGGCCTAGGGCAAGGAGGCTATCCAACTGAGATTGAGAGGGCTGGAAATTAGCAGGAACATGGAACGCCTTGTCCAATAGACTTTCTTGAGCAGCGGCCAGGCTTGGAGCAAGTAAGAAAAAACAAATGCAACCTCTAAACAGCATAGGCATTGAGCTATTTTTTGATTACTAAAGTACTGCCTTTTAAGATTTATGCAATACCCCGCTTTACGATAAAGGGTAAAAGACCTACGGTCATGGGCAAAAACCCTACGCTGATGAAGTGGAGCCAATCATTTGAAATAAACTGCTGAGCTTTATTTCCATGCACAAACAAACTAGGTTTTGAATGGGTCAACAGTCAACTACGTCAGCCAAGCCAACAATAAGCTTTGCTAATAACACAGAAACCGTTACGCTTACCAGAGTGGTGCCAGTGAAGGCAATCAAATGGTTCTTGGGCACTACGTGCGCAGGTGCTCACGTTTACAAAATAGTTGATTGGTTTAGGTTTAAGCCTTGGGTCAGCAATGATTCAGGGCTTTTTTTTTGCGAGATAAAGGATTGATTAAGGGTTTCTAAAAACTCACCTTAAAAACTGCTGTATTCCTGTTGGTTTTTTATTTAATTTAGCAAATCTCGTAAAATGAAATCTATTTTTGTTAGTATTGCTAAATTAATTAGTATATTTACCCAATGAAAGATTATGCCCTCTTACTTTTGGAACGTTAACAATGCACGTTAAATTTTTTGAATTGAATTTAAAAGACTGAGCCAATAACAACCACCCATTTTAAATTACTATGAGCGACAACAAAGAAAAACTAAAAGCACTACAGCTAACCATAGACAAATTAGAAAAAACCTATGGCAAAGGCACCGTAATGAAATTGAACGATCAGATTGTTTCTGATATCCCGGCCATTTCTACAGGATCTTTAGGATTAGATATAGCGTTGGGCATTGGAGGCATTCCTAGAGGAAGGGTGACAGAAATTTATGGCCCAGAATCATCGGGTAAAACAACACTTACCATGCATTGCATAGCCGAAGCCCAAAAACGAGGTGGATTAGCTGCCTTTATTGATGCTGAACACGCGTTTGATAAATCGTATGCCGAAAAACTAGGAATAGACACCGAAAACCTGTTAATCTCTCAGCCCGATAATGGTGAGCAGGCATTAGAAATAGCCGAGCATTTAATCCGTTCAGGAGCGATTGACATTATTGTGATTGACTCCGTGGCTGCCTTAGTTCCCAAAGCCGAATTAGAAGGAGAAATGGGTGAAAGTAAAATGGGCCTGCAAGCCCGATTAATGTCTCAGGCATTAAGAAAATTAACGGGAACCATCAGTAAAACAGGGTGCGCTTGTATTTTTATTAATCAGCTACGCGAAAAAATTGGAGTGGTATTCGGAAACCCAGAAACTACCACCGGGGGAAATGCTTTGAAATTTTATGCCTCTGTCCGTCTTGACATTAGAAGAATAGGTCAGATAAAAGAATCGGCTGACGATATAACGGGGAATCGCGTAAAAGTAAAAGTGGTGAAAAACAAAGTTGCTCCTCCTTTTAAAGTGGTAGAGTTTGACATTATGTATGGTCGAGGCATTTCAAAATCGGGCGAAATTGTTGACCTGGGTGTAGAACTTAATATCATTCAAAAGTCAGGCTCTTGGTTTTCTTATAGTGGTAATAAACTTGGCCAAGGCAGAGATACTGTAAAACAACTAATTGAAGATAACCCAGAGTTATTAGAAGATCTTGAGAAAAAGATTAAAGAAAAGATTGCTAGTGGCAGTGCCGATGTAAAGAAAGAAGAGGAATAGCTAAGCCATAAGTTTTGTGCTGCGAGTGATTTATCTTCTCGCAGCACAGGCCTACATATTACGGAATTTAATTCGCTCGAATTGCGGCAACTGGATCAAGTCTTGCCGCCATTGCAGCAGGAACGATACCCGCTACCAAACCAATAATGGACGACACACCCAGGCCCAACACAATATTTTTCACAGTTAAAATTACTTGAAGGCTACCAAACGGAATTAAGGTTATTAAATACACCAAAAACAACCCCGCCAATCCACCAATCAAGCTTAGAAAGACAGCTTCAAAAAGAAATTGAAATAGTATAAAATAATTCTTGGCACCCAACGATTTCTGTAATCCAATAATAGGTGTTCTCTCTTTTACCGATACAAACATAATGTTGGCAATACCAAAACCACCAACCAGCATAGAAAATCCACCAATTACCCAACCAGCTAAACCCACAACATCAAATACACCGCTAATGGCATTGGCAATTGCCTCAGGCCTATTAAGCGAAAA
>JANXRR010000480.1 GCA_025356795.1 Bacteroidia bacterium | reverse complement strand
GCTCGTGGCGCAAATGCCCGAAAGTCAAGCACGCATCCAGAAATTTCATGAATGGAAGCCCAATCTCTTAACCGATCATCACGAGCAGGGAACCAACGCCACCTTCTTTTTTATGCCTGGCGAACCCACCAGAGTAAACCCAATTACACCACAAAAAAATCAGGACATAACACGTAAAATGGGCGAATATCATGCAAAGGCATTAGATGAAATTGGCTCTTTGTATTTTAGTCAGGAAGGCTATGACGATTTTTATTATGGTAAGGGTTCAACCTTTCCAGATGCCAATGGGGCAATCGGTATTTTATTTGAGCAAGCAAGCTCGCGCGGGCATGCACAAGAAAGTGTAAACGGAGTGTTGCGGTTTCCTTTCACCATCAGAAATCATTTCACCACTATGCTTAGTTCCTTGCACGCGGTAAATGATATGCGCGAAGAACTTCTCAACTATCAGCGCGATTTTTATAAAACCGCTGTGGCCGAAGCCGCTAAAGATCCTGTTAAAGGCTACATTTTTGGCAGCAAAGACAAAGCAAGAACTTTCCATTTGGCTGAGATAATGAACCGCCAGAAGATTGAACTTTACAGACCTGCCTCTAACCAAACTATCAATGGCAAAACCTTCGATGCAGAATCAAGTTTTATTGTGCCCATGAACCAAACACAATACAAACTCATAAAAGGTATGTTCGATAAGCAGCTCAAATTTACCGACAGTTTATTTTACGATATCTCTAGTTGGGTACTGCCCTTAGCAACTGGGGTTGATTACGAAGAATTAAAAGTAGCATCAGCGGTAGGTGAAAAGCTCACTGAAATTAAATTCCCCCAAGGTAAATTAATTGGCACTGGCAACTATGCGTACGTACTGGAACCTTATGGATTTTATACTCCCAAAGTTATTTATCGTTTGTTGAAAAACGGAGTTAGAATAAAAGTAGCAACAGAACCATTCCACAATCCAGCAGGGAAAAAATTTGAAAGAGGCTCCATTTTAATTTCTGTCGACACTCAAGAAATATCTCCTCAAGCGTTGGAAGTGTTCATGAAAGAGATTACAGAAAAAGATGGCATTGATGTGTATGCTTTTGGCACAGGCTTGGATTACAAGGGCGTGAGCCTGGGTAGTAGTTCATTCATGACACTAAAAAAACCAGAGGTGGCCATTTTGGTAGAGGGTGGCGTTTCCGCTAATGATGCTGGCGAACTTTGGCACTTGTTAGATCAACGGTATGACATTCCCGCAACCATGCTTCCTGTTAATGTATTCAATTCTGCCAACCTTAACCGCTACACTACAATTATTTTTCCCACAGGAAATTATAGCGCCATTAATGAAAGTGCTAAGGAGAAATTAAAAACCTGGTTGCAAAATGGTGGCGTTGCCATTGGCTTTGAAACCGCACTTACTTGGTTTCAAACAGCCGGACTTGGCAAGTTTGATATGAAAAAAGAAGACGATAAAAAAGATGTAGCGGCAAAAGCAAAACCTTACGGTGATATTCAAAAAAGTAGTGGCGCGCAGGAAACCAGCGGTTTAATTATTGAAGCCGATATTGATTTGACCCACCCTTTATTGTATGGCTATTACACTTCTAAAATTCCCATGTTCAAATCAAACAACTTATATATGGAAAAAGGTAAAGGAGCTTTCGCGAATCCGTTAACTTACGAAAGCAATCCTGTTGTAAGTGGCTACATTTCAAAACCTAACTATTCAAAGTTGAAGCAAACTTCCGGGATAGGAATTTCTATTCAAGGTAAAGGAAGGGTGATAGGGTTTACCGAAAACCTGGCGTTTCGGGCATTCTGGTTTGGCACCAACAAAATGGCTATGAATGCAATATTTTATGGAAGCTTGATTAGTGGAGAAGCAGGGAGGTAGGCAATAGACAATACCTTGGAAACAGTACCCGTGCAAATAAACAATAGCAAAGTTTTTAAGCTTTTTGAAGGACTTGGAAGACCTGAATATTATTAAAGTATTGAAGAAAACTGCTTAACCAACAAAAGCTTTCAGAAAAGTATGCTGGCAAGTTGCCTTCGGGCATAGCATACGAATTTCAAGAATATAAGCCCAAAGCCGCTATGAATGCAACAATCCTTGATTATTGAGCAGACACCAATGAAGACTAAACTTAAGAGCTCCAATTTACACTGGACTATTGCTCCTATTGGGGTCTATTGACTATCGACCTAATAATTGCTAAATTTGAACATCAAAATTAAAAGGTGGTTAGAAAATTCTTCCCGTTAGACAAAAACTACCTCCTCGAGAAATCCCAACTCGAAATACAAAATACGCTCCTTACC
>JANXRR010000477.1 GCA_025356795.1 Bacteroidia bacterium | reverse complement strand
CCACCCCCCTCGACCCCGAAGTATTTGAGGGGGGTGGTAGCTGCGTTGTCTAGGTATATTCTCATCTTATCTTTAGGCTATGGCTTCCTTCCATAGGTGGTAGTGAAGCTTCAGACATAGACCTATTTTTATATTTTAATTTATCAACTTATTAATATCATCAATAATTCGCTTGGCGAGTTCATTTGCTTTCTTTTCATTTTGAGATTCCGCGTAAATGCGAATGATGGGTTCTGTATTTGATTTGCGTAAGTGCACCCATTCTTTCTCTTTTTCGAAATCAATTTTCAAACCATCAAGTGTGTTTACTTTCTCCTCTTTATATTTTTCCTGCATTTTTACCAAAATTACATCGACATCTATTTGGGGAGTTAATTCAATTTTGTTCTTTGAAATAAAATAAGCAGGATACGTTTTTCGCAACTCAGAAGTCTTTAATTTTGATTGCGCTAAATGTGATAAGAACAAGGCAATGCCCATCAGTGCATCACGACCATAATGAAAATCGGGAAAAATAACCCCTCCGTTACCTTCGCCACCAATCACAGCTTTGGTGCGTTTCATTTCAGTAACCACGTTCACTTCGCCAACAGAGGCAGCGGTGTACTTACCTTTAGCTTTTTCAGTAACATCGCGCAAGGCCCGCGTAGATGAAAGATTGGAAACGGTGTTCCCTTTTTTCTTGCTAAGCACATAATCGGCAACAGCCACCAAGGTGTATTCCTCACCGAAAGGTTTGCCGTCTTCTTGAATTAATGCAAGGCGATCTACATCTGGATCCACAACTATCCCTAAATCATATTTGCCATTTTTTACAAGTCGCGAAATTTCTTTGATGTTTTCAGGAAGTGGCTCCGGATTATGAGGAAATTTCCCGTTGGGTTCGCAATACAGTTTTTTTACTTTCTTCACGCCAAGTGCCTCCAACAATTCAGGCACAGAAATTCCTCCGGTGGAATTAACTGCATCTACCGCAATTTTAAATCTTGCTTTACGAATTGCTTTCACATCTACCAATGGATGTTTTTTAATTAGCTCAATATGCTTACGGATGTATTTATGATTCTTTTCATAAGTACCTAACTTCTCTACAGATGAAAAATCGAAACTTTCGTCAGCTGCTAATTTTAACACTTCGGCTCCATCAACAGCAGAAATAAACTCTCCTTTTTCGTTCACCAATTTTAATGCATTCCACTGACTGGGGTTGTGACTGGCGGTAAGAATAATACCCCCTCCTGCTTTTTCAAGAGGCACGGCAATTTCCACTGTAGGTGTTGTGGATAAGCCCAAATCAATTACATCTAAACCCAAACCTTGAAGCGTGGCACATACGAGGTTGCTCATCATTTCGCCTGAAATGCGGGCATCGCGCCCAATCACAATCTTTTTTCCTTTGCGAGACTTTACCCACGTGCCAAAGGCAGAAGCAAATTTTACAACGTCAACTGGCGTAAGGGCTTGGCCAGGAATTCCACCTATCGTACCGCGGATACCTGAGATCGATTTAATTAAAGTCACTGATTTATAATTTAGTTAAACTGCGCGAATTTACAGAAGGAATATGAGGTGTCCTACAGAATGAGATTGCCTTTAAAGCATTGTAAAAATAAAAATTAACTAACTTTGTTTAAATCAAAATACAATGAAAACCGAGATGGTGTATGATTTAAGAACTTTATTTTACAAAGGATAAGCCGAAGAAACTGTTTTTCTAGAAACAGAAACTCATGATGAAGTTTATTAGCCACAAATAGCTTATGACAACCCCGCTTTCCAAGCCAGACATCAATCGCGAAGCAAAGCTTGCAGCCTTTAATCGTTTGCTCACCATTATGGATGAGCTCCGCGAAAACTGTCCGTGGGATAAAAAACAGACGCTGGAAACGTTGAGACACTTAACGGTGGAAGAAACATACGAACTATCGGATGCGATTTTGGAAGGCGATTTGAATGAAGTGAAGAAAGAACTTGGCGACTTAATGCTTCACAATGTTTTCTATGCTCGCATTGCGTCTGAAGCCAATGTGTTTGATATGAGTGATGTCTTAAATTCTATTTGCGACAAACTGATTGAACGGCATCCGCATGTGTATGGCAATGTTATTGCTGTTGATGAAGCGACTGTAAAAAGTAATTGGGAAAAAATAAAATTAAAGTCAGGAAATAAATCAGTGTTGGAAGGAGTACCCAAGTCGCTGCCACCACTAGTAAAATCAATGCGCATTCAAGACAAAGCCAGGGGCGTGGGTTTTGATTGGGAGAAGAAACAACAAGTGTGGGAAAAGGTAGAAGAAGAAATGCGAGAGTTTAAAAATGAATATAATGTAGAAACAGACCAGCCAATAAATAAACAGAAGGCTACAAGTGAGTTTGGTGATTTGCTTTTTTCATTGGTTAATTATGCCCGTTTTATTGACATTGACCCGGAGGAAGCATTGGAACGGACGAACAAAAAATTTATCAAACGCTTTCAATTCTTAGAAACTGAGTCTGCCAAAGAGGGGAAGAAAATGGGCGAGATGACTTTGGCTGAGATGGATGAATATTGGGAGCGAGCAAAGAAAATTTAAGTGTAAGACCCGACCCAAATCCAGACTTCAATAAACCATTTATATAAGTTCTCTTAATTCCAATCAAAGTACTCGTCTTTTTGTAGTTCAATTTCTTTTTTCTTTTGCTGGCCTTTAGTTTTAAAGGCATCTTTTAATTCTTTCACCTCTTTCTTAAGGTCGCTGATAATCTTCTTTTTTACAGCTTGCTTGTCTAGACTGATTACATATTGGGTTGTTGTTCCTGTGATTTTTATGAACAGCTTTGTCTTTCCCGATCCTTCTTCTTCTATAGCTCCAAAGGCTTCATCCTTATCTATCTTTTTCTTATTTCGAAGTGGGGCGATCACATGATAATCAATGTGCTGATCGAACGTGTGAGTGCCGCTCAATTGAAACGTACTAATATTTGATTTGATTTCCATTTGAGGAATGTAGATGGTTTTATTCTCCACATGGATGTCGTTTTTTAAATCGCCAAACCGGAGTTTGCTCAATCCCTCATCATCTAAAAATCGATTTAATTTTTGTAGAGGCTCAAAATTATTAAGTTCACCTTTCTTCAATGTTGCATTGATGTCGGCAATTAAGGTTTCTGATTTAAGTTCTAATTTTTCATTAACGATTGCCTCTAACGTAACATCAGCAAAGGCTTCGCCCTTTAAATGTCTGCCTTCAATAAATGTTTGGTAAAAATTTTCAAACACATAAAATGCGCTATCCACTTGAACACCCTTCACATTAAAGGCACCTGAAATATCAATGGCTTTATTATTCCTGGCATCGGCAAGGGCGTTAAGTGAAATGTCTCCACCCATCGCTTTTAAATGAGTGTTGCGCGAAATGGCCATTTGATTTTTAATCAATAGGTTTCCTTTAATTTGATGAGGCTTGAATCTTTTATAGTGAAGCGATTTTATGTCGCAATTAAAATTCAAATGAAGTAAGGGCGATATTGTGAAACCAAAATCAGCAGAGCCAATTTCGCCCAATACAATTTTGATCAGGTAATCCATATCAATAAAGTTTGATTTCAAGTCGGCTTCAATCTTGTCGAGCA
>JANXRR010000475.1 GCA_025356795.1 Bacteroidia bacterium | reverse complement strand
CTTCAGAAAAAATGAATGTTGTAGTGAGAGGTAACAGATTAAACCTGTATCTTGATCATGCCCGAATTATTGAGAGAAATCGATATACACATCACCAATACAATGATGCCATAGTAACAGCGTATGTCACTTACGTTGATTTAACAGCAGTGGAGATGCGAGGAGAAGAGGAACTGTACTCAGATGATACTATTAAAGCCAGTAAGTTTAAACTTAGAGCCTACGGAGAGAGTGAAATCCGGTTGGCGGGTATTGACGTTAAAAAATTTAAAGCTTCCCTTTACGGGGAAAACATTTTGAAAATAAAAAATGGATTTGCTGACCATCAAGTGTATCGTTTGTTTGGTGAAAATAAAATAGACACCAGAGGTATGAAAAGTTCAAGCGCATCCACACGAATTTATGGCGAAGGTAAAATTACGCTCAACGCAACAAAACAAGTTGTGATCAATGCGTTTGGTGACCCTCAGATCAACATCGAAGGCAATCCTTACATCGCTAAGGGAATCGTTATTGGAAAGGTGGATATACACAAAAAATTATAAAGCTTAGATCTTGATATAAAACCGTAAGAAAGACAATCTTTATTTTTATACTTGTGATTGTCTTTCTTACCTTCATTTTAGTGCTACATCTATTTTCATTTCAACTTAGCTTTCAGGACTTCACAATTATTGCACTTGTTGCACTTTGTATTGGCATGGCCAAAACGGGCGTTCATGGCGCGGGTATGATTGCGGTGCCATTGCTGGCAACAGTATTTGGAGGTAAACTTTCGAGCGGAGTGCTTCTACCCATGTTAGTATTTGCAGACTTAATTGGCGTGCGGTATTACAACCAGCATGCTTCTTGGAAACACCTAAAAATACTTTTTCCTTGGGCAGCGTTAGGCGTTATTGGAGGAACACTCGCTGGTGCTTATATCAATGATTCCGTATTCAAAATGATAATGGCAATCATTATTTTCTTAAGTGTTGGTATTATGGTTTGGTTGGAGCGCGGGGGCAAAGAAAAGGTACCTCAAAGCAAATTGTTTGCTGCTGGTACTGGCGTGGCAGGGGGCTTCACTTCTATGGTAGGTAACTTGGCAGGGTCGGTAATGGCAATTTATTTACTAGCCATGCGCTTCCCAAAAAATGCTTACATAGGCACCACAGCCTGGTTCTTTCTGGTAACCAATTGGTTCAAAGTACCCTTTCACCTTTTTGTATGGCATACCGTTTCTATCAATACTTTTTTATTAGATATGTTGGTTATTCCGTTCATTGGGCTAGGTGCGTATGTAGGAATTATAATTGTAAAAAGAATTCCTGATAAATGGTACCGATGGTTTATTATAGCCTCAACCTTAGTGGCAGCTTTATTTATGATTTTATAATAACGGGTTTACTTATTGCTGAACAGCCTAAATGGAAAAAATACAATTGCCCCAATAATTTTAAAAATAAGTTCAAGGGAAAATCCAATAATCTTAAATGGCAATAATAAGAGGTACACTAAGGGGAGCAAAAAAATTAAAGCTAATGCTAAAGGCCAGCATAATACAAACAGAATAAACCATAAAAGAAGCGCAATAATTGATTTCATGTTAACAGTTTTATGGCAACTAGGCAAATTGCTATCCAACAATTAAACCACGCTAGAAACGGTGTGCCGTAATATATTACTATAGCATATTTCAATTATGCACAAATCTGTGTTCAAAAGTGTACAATTTTTACATCTTAAAAAGAGGCTTACCTAACAGTGATTGTATAAATAACAAAGACGTTACTAAAAAGTAAATAATGCCAACAATAACAATTGCCTTTATATTTCTAACAAGATAAAAAGAAAGCAAGGGAAGAATTTGCAAAGCATGCATACCGATAAAATGAGCTATTCTCAAATCGCCATACCGAGTGCTCCAGTTGGTAAATGGTAATCCAGGTCCTCCGTCTGCTGAGCCAATAGTGTGAGAAAGCTTAGCTCCCATTAATGCTCCCTCGAAGGCAAACACCAC
>JANXRR010000469.1 GCA_025356795.1 Bacteroidia bacterium | reverse complement strand
AAGCCCAGCATCGCTTTTTTTGTGTTTCTCATTAACAAAAAAAGTTTAGTGAAACCACTTTCACTAAACTCCTTGTAACTAGATGACTATCAATGTCCCCAGAGGGGTGTCACCAACTATTTTTCAGTAATATGCCCTTTTTTGTAAGAATCTTGAAAGCCAGGTATTAAGCCTTTGTATCTTGCGTCTCAACAGATTCAGGCTCTTCGGGCATTTCGTCCCATTTTTCAGGTTCTTCCTTATGGAGATACTCTAAGATCTTTTGTTCTACCTGGCGCATCTTAAGTCCTCGTAAAAATTTTCCATTGCGAGCAAGTATAAGCCTTCCTGTTTCTTCAGAGGTAACCAACACCAAGGTATCAGTAGTTTCACTCATGCCTATTGCCGATCGATGCCTGAGGCCAAAAGTGGCTGGCAAATGATCGTTTTCACTTACTGGCAATACACAGCGCGCAGCTTTTATTCGTCCTTTGAAAATGATAACTGCCCCATCATGAAGGGGGCTATTTTTATTGAAAATTGAAATTAGTAAGCGCTTGGTTACTTCTGCATCCAAGGGGTCGCCAGTTTCCACATAAAATTTTAATTCTGTATCGCGGCTAAAAACAATAAGAGCTCCCGACTTAGTTGCCTTTAAGTTCTTGGCCGCTTCAATAACTTGAGATATATCAAAATCATCATGATAGTCGTTTCGCCAACTAGAAAAAGCCTTAAAAATATTCCCCCGAAATTCTGTCCCTCGTCCTATCAATAATAAAAATTTTCGTATTTCCGGCTGAAAAACAATGATCATGGCCAACACACCAACACCTACAAACTGGCCGAGTATAGTGGCGAGTAATTCCATTTGAACGGCACGTACAATCAAGAAAACAAGGTAGAGCGCAAGGGTTCCTAAAAAAATATTCACAGCAATACTGCCGCGAATAAGTTTATATACCTGATATAACAAAATGGCCACTAGGGCAATGTCAAAAAGGTCAACCCATCGTATCTCCAAGAACCCTATTTTGAAAATAAAATCCATTGATTAAAGGTAAGGAATTGTTTTTTAGAGTTAAGATACTCGTACCAATTTCTCCACGAGCTTCACACATTCTACTGCTTGTCTCACATCATGCACTCTTAAAATGCCAGCGCCATTTAGCAGGGCAATTGTATGGAGAGAAGTTGTGCCATTAAGAGCAGCTTCCGGTTTTACTCCCAACGTTTTCCAAACCATAGACTTTCGGGAAACCCCTACCAGTATTGGCTTTTCAACTATTTGAAGATAATCGAGTTGATTGAGCAATTCAAAATTCTGATCCATCGTTTTAGCAAAACCAAAACCCGGATCGATAATAATATCCTTTACACCCAATAAATGTAGTTGACTAACTTTTTTACTTAATTCAAAAACAACATCTTTTAATAAATTATCATAGTTGGTGAGTGAAGTCATTGTTTGAGGTGTGCCTCGCGAGTGCATAAGTATATATGGAACTTTCAGTGAGGCGGCAGTCTCAAACATCTTATTATCTAAATTACCGCCAGATATGTCATTGATCATGGAGGCTCCTTCACCGACTGCAGCCTTTGCCACAGTTGATAGAAAAGTATCGATAGAAATAATTATTTCGGGGAAACGGTGAATGACTTTTTTAATAATAGGAATTACCCGACTCAATTCTTCTTCTTCTGTTATATCAACTGCCCCAGGTCGCGTTGAGTATCCACCAATGTCAATGAAGCCTGCCCCCTCTTCAACCATTTTTTCACATTGGGCTAAAGCCTGATCTTCAGAATTAAACTTTCCTCCATCATAAAAGCTATCGGGAGTTATATTTAAAATGCCCATCACCTTGGGTGAAGATAAGTCGATAAGCTTGCCGCGAACGGTGAGTGTTTTGTTGGTTGAAAATACGTTACTTTGCATCTAATTATGATCGATAAAACCGCCTCCGAATATAGGCATGTTATTGCCACTTGCAAAGGTTTGTTTACCAAGAAAACAAATGACTATGGCACTGCTTGGCGCGTGTTGCGCTTGCCCTCTATTACCGACCAACTTTTAGTTAAGGCAAAGCGAATCAGAAACATTCAGGAGAGGGGCGTGCAAAAAGTAGAAGATTCTATAAAAGATGAATTTATTGGAATTGTAAACTACAGCATCATGGCATTGATGCAAATCAACTTGCATGACTTAACTAAATTATCGATGTCATTTGAAGAACTTGAACCCTTGTATGATCAAGCCGTGAATGAAACAATGGCATTGCTTCAAAATAAAAACCATGATTATGGTGAAGCTTGGCGCGATATGAGAGTGAGCTCTATTACTGATATTATCTTAATGAAGCTTCTCCGCGTAAAGCAAATTGAAGATAATCAGGGAAAAACTTTGGTAAGTGAAGGTGTAAAAGCAAACTATCAAGACATGATTAATTATTCTGTTTTTGTGTTAATTAAATTAAATTAGCCCCAAGCTACGCTCTAGTCTTCAGGTCGTGATACGCTTCCATAGCTTAAAGCCAAATCGAAATTAAATGATGAAACTAATCCACCAATCCGCTCGCTTCTTTGTAGGCGGTCTGTTTATTTTCTCAGGACTCATTAAGATTAACGATCCCATCGGAACCGAAATAAAGATGGAAGAATATTTCGATGTATTTGCCCAAGATTTTGGTTCTTTCTTTAAAAGCTTTATTCCTTGGTCGTTGGAGATTGGTATGATTATGATTGTGTTGGAACTAGCCTTAGGCATTGCCATTTTACTTCATTGGAGAATGAACTTTGCAACGTGGGTGCTTCTCGCGCTTATGGTGTTTTTTACTTTCCTAACATTTTACTCAGCCTACTTTAACAAGGTAACTGACTGCGGTTGCTTTGGTGATGCAATTAAACTTACTCCTTGGCAATCATTTTGGAAGGATATTGTAGTGATGGTGTTTGTGCTTCATTTATTTTGGTACCGTAGAAATTACGAGCCAATGCTGCGAACCCGCGAAGGAGATTTAGCTATACTAGCAACAGTTGCAATAAGTGTTTTTATTGGTGTGTATGCGCTCAATCATTTACCTTTCATTGATTTCAGAGCTTACAAAGTGGGCAACAATATTCCACAGCAAATGATAGCTCCCGAGCAACCTATTATTGAATATACTTTTAGCAAGGATGGCAAGCTTGTTAAATCTCTAAAATATCTACCTGCCGAAGAAGGCTTTCAATATACCTCTTCTGCTATTTTGAATGAAGATAAGATCAAGGCAAAAATTACTGATTATTCAGTAACCAGCCCTACGGGTGAAGATCTTACTCAATCAAC
>JANXRR010000467.1 GCA_025356795.1 Bacteroidia bacterium | reverse complement strand
GAATTTTTCGGGAAATACTCTTTCGATTTCGATCCAGAATTACACTTGGGCAGCATCGGTGTGGTGAACCAAACAACCATGTTGGCCACCGAAACGCAGGCCATTGTTGATTTTTTAAAGGGGGTAATGGTTAAAAGGTATGGTATGGGAAACATTAACCAGCATTTTGCGGATACGCGCGATACGTTGTGCTATGCAACCAACGATAACCAAGAGGCGACTTATGAATTATTAAAATCAAAAGCAGATCTGGCCATTGTTGTTGGTGGATATAATAGTTCGAACACATCACACATTGTTGAGCTTTGCGAGCGCGAATTCACAACCTTTTTTATTAGTTCAGAAAAGGAAATTAAATCGAGCAATGAAATACACCATTTCAATTATCCCCGCAAGGAAAAAAAAATCACCTATTCATTTCTCCCTCAAAAAAATCCGATTAAAATTGTGCTTACAAGCGGAGCGTCTTGCCCCGATACTTTGGTAGATAGAATAATGCTGCGGTTGTTGGAATTTTTTGCGGAAACAAAATCAGTTGAAGAAGTGATTGCCAATTTTTAATGAATGAAGTTTCGTTGCCTAGTTGTTCTTGTTCTTGTCTTTTCTATTGATTCATTTTCTCAATCAAAATTAGCAAAAGACTCTATAACTTTATTAACCGAAGTGGTTGTGAAAGCCTACTCTCAAAACCGTCCGTCATTAGAAATTCCTGCAGCTGTTGGTTTAGTCGATGCAAAATTATTGAACCGATTTAATAATACTAGTTTGCTGCCCGCTGTAAACTCAGTTCCCGGAGTTCGCTTTGAGGAGCGCTCACCTGGAAGTTTTCGCTTGGCCATTCGCGGCAGTTCATTGCGTTCTCCTTTCGGGATAAGAAATGTGAAAATTTATTGGAATGGTTTACCACTTACTGATGGCGGAGGCAATACCTATTTAAACCTTATTGATTTTGATGCCGTGGATAGATTGGAAATAATAAAAGGCCCAGGGGCCAGCTTGTATGGAGCCGGAACCGGAGGTGTTGTTTTGCTGAACAGTGAAAAAGTGACCAGTAACAAGTTTCAATTCTCAGCTGTGGCGGGAAGCTTTGGCCTGTTACGTTATCAAGATGCGGCAAAAATCATAAATAAAAAAAATAGTGGAAAAATAGGTTATGCTCATCAGCAAACATCGGGCTATCGTGAACTGACCAATATGACTCGCGATGGGGTAAATTTAGATTGGTCATTTTTGCTCTCTTCAAAAAGTAATTTATCGGCCACGTTGCTGTATTCCGATCTTTTCTATCAAACGCCTGGGGGGCTCACAAAAGCAGAATATGATCTTGATCTTAGACAGGCCCGACCAACGGTGGGCAAAGCAATAGGAGCAGTGGCTCAACAAGCAAGAGTGAACAATAAAACAGGTTATGTTGGATTGATGCATCATTATGAATTTAACCAGCATTGGACAAACAAGACTGGCATTTATGGATCGTACTCGCAATTCATCAACCCAGCCATCCGCAATTTTGAAATACGTAAGGAAAGTAATTGGGGAGTGCGAAGTGAAACCCAATATTCCTTAGATAACGATAGTTGGGGAGGCAAAATCACTTTTGGTGGCGAGTTCCAATATTTTTATTCACCCGTTACGGACTATGATAATAATCTGGGCCAACAAGGCAATGTGCAGGTAGATGATAAGCTTGGGTCTAGCCAATCATTGGTATTTACACAGGCTGATTTAAGCCTTTCTCACGACTTTTTTCTTACCATGGGAGTAAGCAGCAGTTTTTTACAATATCGATTCGAACGATTGTCTGATTCACCAGCTTCCCAACAGACAAGAAATTTTGATCCAATCATTTCACCACGTATAGCATTGTTGAAGAAGATTACTCAAACTATTTCTATTTACGGAAGTTACAGTCAAGGCTTTGCGACACCTACACTGGCGGAAGTAAGACCATCCACTAATAACTACAATAATTCGCTCAACGTAGAACAGGGTAAAAACATAGAGATTGGTGTGAAAGGATCTGTACTTGATCACCAAGTTAGTTTTGAGTTTACTGCTTACCAGTTTAAACTTGACCAGGCAATTATCATTCAGCGTACTGCCGATGGTGCAGATTTTTTCATTAACTCTGGAAATACCCTTCAAAGGGGCATTGAAGCATTGGCACGTTGGTCTCCTATGGCACTTAACAAAGCGACTACTAATTTTAACGCCTGGAGTAGTTACACCTTTAATCCATATACGTTTGAAAATTATGTAACTATAGGAAAAGATTACTCAGGCAACCGACTTACTGGGACAGCCAAGAATACATTAGTAACGGGGCTGGACATAACACGAAATAGTGTGTATTTAAGCACCACCTTTAATTATATCAGCAACATCGCTCTTAATGATGCCAACACCGACTTTGCCAATGAATACTATTTGTTTGGAAGTAGGGTGGGTTATAAAACAGCATCCACCAAGTTGTCTTTAGAGTTTTTTGCGGGTGTTGATAATGCCTTCGATCAACGGTATAGCTTGGGCAATGATTTGAATGCCGCTGGAGGGCGATACTACAATACCGCTGCGGGCAGAAATTTTTATGTGGGGGTGAAGGGTATACTAAATTCTAAATAGGCTCAATTACTTTCTTCACCAAATCCCCAACAATCATTTCAGCATGAACGCGTGAGTTTTCAATAAACCATTTATTTGTTTTTAGCCCACCACAAACAACCCCAGCTAAGTAAAGATTTTTCACGTTGCTCTCCATGCTTTGTTCATCATAAACAGGAGTATGGTATTGATCGTCATGAAAAGTAATGCCAGTTTTTTTCATAAACTCAAACGGAGGTTGGTAGCCTGTCATGGCCAGCACAAAATCATTTTCTTGTTCGATGATTCCTTCGGGAGTTTTGATTTTAATAC
Organism: Bacteroidia bacterium; assembly: GCA_025356795.1. GTDB lineage: Bacteria > Bacteroidota > Bacteroidia > Cytophagales > Cyclobacteriaceae > ELB16-189. The sequence continues at coordinate 2,240 of JANXRR010000467.1, read as the reverse complement.
CAAGTGGACTTATTTCGTTAATGGTAGAATTGAAAAGCGCTTTGATCGAGCCTTCTTTAATCCTGTTTTCAATATCTGGTAGCACCCAATATTTCACGCTTTCGCGGATGGCATTTTCTCGTATCACCATCGTAACTTGTGCACCCTTGCGCCATGTTTCTAAAGCAACATCAACAGCCGAGTTAGCGGCACCTACAACCACTACTTTTTGTGCAAAATATGGGTGCGGCTCGTGATAGTAATGCTTTACCTTAGGCAAGTCTTCACCAGGCACATTTAATAAATAGGGCAAATCATAAAAGCCAAGTGCCAGTATAACAGCATTTGAAGTGTAAGTTGATTTGGAGGTGGTGATTTGAAAAACTTTATCCTTTTTAACAGAAGTTACCACCTCATAAAGTTTCACGTTAAGTCGCCAACTGGTGCAAACTCTACGGTAGTATTCTAATGCTTCGGGGCGGGTGGGTTTAGGGCTATTGCAAACAAAGGGTACATCGCCAATCTCCAACTTTTCGGAAGTAGAAAAGAATGTCATGTTGTTAGGGTAATTGTATAGCGAATTCACCAAGCAACCTTTGTCGATAATGGCATAGCTTACCTTGGCTTTTTTCAACTCAATGCCGCAAGCCAACCCAATCGGTCCGGCTCCAATTACGATAGCATCAAAATCCGTTTGTAAGATATCCATTATGATTATTCAACAATAATGAGAAAATTTATGCTCCTAAAAGAATAACGGACATGAACAAATTAATTCTAGTGGCCCTTTTTACCGCCTCACTTTCCTCTTATGGGCAAAAGCAAATTACAGTGGACGATTTCACCACCAAAAATACCTTCAGCCAAAAATCTGTTTTAAGCATTCGCTGGATGAAAGACGGCAAGTTTTATTCTACCCTTGGGGGAAATAAAATCGAAAAATATAATGTAACCACAGGCGAGGTGGCCGAAACTTTGTTAGATGCTGCCACTCTATCTACCAATTTGAGCATTCAAGAATACGCCTTGAGTGATGACGAAAAGAAAATATTACTGCTCACCGATTATGAAGGTATTTACCGAAGATCATTCAAAGCTGATTATTTTGTGTATGACCTCACCACAAAAACATTGAACAAACTTTCATCGAATGGCAAGCAACAGTATGCTACGTTTTCACCCGATGGATCAAAAGTTGCTTTCGCTCGCAATAATAATTTGTTTGTTGTTAATCTTAGTGATTTGAAAGAAGAGCAAATTACAGCGGATGGCAAATTCAATTTTATCATCAACGGAAGTTGCGATTGGGTGTATGAAGAGGAGTTCAGTTTTGCACAAGCATTCTTCTGGGCACCAGACAGTAAAAAGATTGCCTACTATCGCTTTGATGAATCGGAAGTGAAAGAATATAATTTACAGAAATGGGCCGCAGGTAAACTTTACCCAAATGATTATCGATACAAATATCCAAAGGCAGGAGAAGATAACTCAACCATTGAAATTTGGTTTTATGATGTGACATCTAAACAAAAAGTAAAAGCAGATATCGGAAGCGAAAAGAACATTTACATTCCACGCGTTCAATGGACACAAAATTCAAACTTGCTTTCCATACGCAGACTGAACAGACTTCAAAACACATTGGATATTCTCCATATAAACGCAACAACAGGCGAATCAAAAACTATTCTTACTGAAAAGAGCGAAACCTATGTTGACATAAATGATGACCTCACCTATTTAGCTGATGGAAAACAATTCATCCACGGAAGTGAACTGAAAGGTTTTTATCATCTGTATTTGTACGCGATGGATGGAGTACTAGTAAGACCACTTACCTCGGGTGATTTTGAAGTCACTGATTTCAATGGCTTTGATGAAAAGAATAAAACCCTTTACTATTCATCATCAGAGGCATCCCCATTGGAGCGTCAGTTCTATTCTATCTCATTCGATGGGAAAAAGAAAACTAAGCTTTCTGCCTTGTCAGGAACGCATTCCATTAACTTAAGCAAAGACTTTCAATTTTACATTGACAACTTCAACAATGCAAGTCAGCCTTTGCAAGTGAGTCTTTATAAAACGAAAGGCAATGAGTTAATCAAATCATTAGAAAAAAATGAAGCACTAACAAAAACTGCTCAAGAGTATAATTTAGCGCCAAAAGAATTCTTTTCTTTTAAAACGGCAGAAGGCACAACGTTGAACGGGTACATGCTAAAACCAGTGCCATTTGATGCTTCAAAGAAATACCCAGTAAT
>JANXRR010000461.1 GCA_025356795.1 Bacteroidia bacterium | reverse complement strand
CGCGATAGGTTTTTCAAAATCCAACAAATGCATATTCTATTGTTTAGTAAAGGTTACAAAAGTAAAAGATTTTTCACATACCCGTTGTAAATTGCCAGCTTAGATCAATTGAGACCAAAAAAAAACCTACACCATTCTTTATTATGATACTCGACCAGCTCAAAAATGCATCGCTGTACACTTCACTAAGCCCAAGAATAGCGGTGGCTTTCAACTACCTGAAAACAACAGACTTTAGCCAACTTGCCCTGGGCAAATATGAAATTGAAGGAGAAGAAGTATTTGGTATTGTGAATGAATATGTGACCAAAGACGAAAAAGATTGTGCCCTGGAGGCACATAAAAAGTACATTGACATACATTATATTTTGAGTGGCAGCGAAGCTATAGGCACTACTTTTTTGACTGATCAAGTGCCTACCAAAGAATATGATGAGCAAAACGATTACATGCTTTTCAGTGGGGAAACAACACATCAGATTCTTACCAAAGGCTTGTTCGCATTGCTTTATCCACATGACATTCATAGCCCAAGCATTCATCCAAAAGAAAAATCATTTGTACGTAAAGTGGTGATGAAAGTATTGATCTAACTTGTGTTAAAAGGAGTTCATCATATTGCTATTATCTGTTCAGATTATCAGCAATCCAAGAAATTCTATGTAGAAATTCTTGGATTAACAGTATTGAGAGAAGTCTACCGAAAAGAACGCGATTCTTACAAGCTCGACCTGGCCTTGAATGATCATTACGTTATTGAACTTTTCTCTTTTTCCAACCCGCCTGCTCGTCCTTCACGGCCAGAGGCTTGTGGCCTAAGGCATTTAGCTTTTGAAGTAGCTGATATCGAAGTTGCAATCGCTACGTTGGATTTAAAAGGAGTAACAACAGAGCCAATTCGCTTGGATGAATTTACAGGAAGACGTTTTACTTTCTTTGCCGACCCTGATGGGTTGCCGATTGAATTGTATGAAAGCTTAAGTTGACGATATGTCAACTTTTGTAATTTTGAACGTCCTTGAGAATTATTGCCAAAAAGACGTTAAGGGATTATTGGGAAAAATATGCGAACTACCGAAAGGAATTGGAGGAATGGTATGGGATTGCAATTATTGCAGATTGGGGTTATCCCCACGATATCAAGCAGTTCATTCCGAAGGCCAGCATTATTACTGGGAAACAGAGTTGTATTCAATATCGTAGGTGGGAATTATCGGTTGATCGTAAAGTTTGCTTACAAAACAGGAATTGGGTACGTACGATTTATCGGCACGCACAAAGAATATGATAAGATAAATGCAGAAACAGTTTGAAAATTATATGGAAGTAAAATTTGAAATAAACGCCATTAGAAGCAACGCCCAATACTCAAAATACTTATCAAAAGTAGATGCTTTGATGGATACCGACCCAACAGCAAGTTCAGCTAATGGGCAGCTTTTGGAAACACTTACGATTCTTATAGAAGATTATGAGAAAAAACAAGGTTGGGAAATCCTCAAGCTATTAAGCCGATTGATGTTATTAAAAATAGAATGGAGGCACTCAGTTTGAAACAAACTGATTTGGTAAAAGTGATGGGAGATAAAACTATCGTCTCCAGAATATTGAACGGCTCAAGAAAATTAACCTATTCCATGATAATGCCTCTCAGTAATCTTCTTCGAGTACCACCAGAGTTTCTGCTTGAGAAATAACTTCTTATTCCAAGCCCCTAATCAACTGCTCATAAAACCATTGTGTGAGTTGATAGCTTTCTAAACTTACACGTTCATCAATGCCGTGAAAGCCAATGGGGTCAATCATGGGGCTGAATTTAATGATGCCTTTTGAAATACCTTCCAAATGGCGTGAGTCAGTGCCACCAATCATTAAGAAAGGTGCACTCACCGTGTTGTCAAAAGTCTTCTTAATCATTTCATCTACTTTCTTGTAAGCATAGGTATCGGTTGCTGTCGACCCTGTCGCTTCAGTTCTTATGGGGGAGTTACGAGTTACCTTCACACGCTCATCATTTATTATCTCTTTTAGACTTCTAATAATCTGCTCTGAACTGTCGCCTGGAAGTAATCGCAGATTGACTGTTGCCTGAGCTACCGTTGGTATTACGTTATCTTTAAAGCCTGTTTGAAAAATAGTGGGTACGAAAGTAGTTCTGATCATCGCGTTTCCTCCGGCTGAACTTTCATAAATACCAATGACCATAGGTTTAAAAAGCCAAATGTTAGTGAACGCCATTTTCTGAACAAAAGGCATTTCAGGCCCCAAGTATGAAATGAAGCCAAGCATGGTTGAGGTCAATTTCGGATCAAAAGGATTATCCTTCAACTTCACAATTGCCCGCGAAAGAATGTCGATAGAGGTTTCCTTTTCTGGCATAGAGGAGTGACCTCCACTTTTCTCCACAGAAAATATTAACGATAGATATCCCTTCTCGGAAGTACCAATTAATGCTGCTGGTCTTTTCATACCCGGAACTTTATCCTTAGTGATGATGCCGCCCTCATCTAACACCATCTCCGCATTTACGTTCTGAGATTTCAAATACGCTGCTATGGCTTTTGCGCCTGTGCCCCCCATCTCTTCATCATGACCAAAAGCAAGATAAACTGTGCGTGAAGGTTTAATCCCTTCTTTCAATAATTTCTCTACCGTTTCAAAAATACTTACCAAATTGATTTTATCATCCGTTGTCCCTCTGCCCCAAATGAAATCATCTTTTATCTCACCGGCAAAAGGATCAACTTGCCACATGGATTTGGTTGCTTCTTCTATGGGCACTACGTCTTGATGCGCCATCAAAACAATAGGCTTGGCTTCGTTATTCTCGCCCTCCCATTTATAAACTAATGCATATTGCTTAACAACAACTTTACTGAGGTTAGCATGAACAAGGGGATAGGTTTTGATGAGCCATCGTTGAAAGCCCAAGAAGGCTGATGAATCCAACTTTGTACTATCACCAAACGAAATGGTTTTTATTTGAACTGCCTGCTGGAAATGCCGGATCGATTCTTGGCTCAATGCAGGAGCCGGATTTGTGGTGTACACTGACTGGATAGATTGAACCCTAAACGTGTTGAAAAGAACGATAACCACCAACAGAACTATGGCAACAGTAAAGAATAAGAGAATGCGTTTAATCATAAAAAAAGTTAATAGTTATATGTTAGGGCTATAAATAAATTGGAGTTATACTTTTAACTAATAACTTATAACTTATAATTGGTTTTTACTTCTCCCACTTCCAATCTTTACCGATGATCAATGGCTCTTTCAGGTTATTGTCGATCATGAATTGTTTGGTAGTTTCGCTGTCCATCTTCCCTGCTGGCAACTTATCGGCATCGGCAACAGCAAATAAAATCATGGTGCCGAAGCGAGCTGTATTTTTCATGTGCTGTTCGTTCACCAATTTAAAATCATCACAGTCTGAATGGTAGCAGCCATAAATAGATCTATCCAAATTACTTATCACACCAAGGATAGGCACACCTTCTAACATGAAGGGCTGGTGATCGCTGTGAAGCCCTGATTTGTTATCCAACTTATTTTTAAAGATGGTATCGATCTTGCTGATTTCAGCACCCACCGTTTTAAAGAAAGTAGTATC
>JANXRR010000444.1 GCA_025356795.1 Bacteroidia bacterium | reverse complement strand
GAATTTTTTAAGCAGATCAACTTCTTTATCAGTGATTGATTTGGGGTTAATAAAAAATACTTTTGAGAATTTTGTTTTCTTCGAAAGTGGCATTATGATTATATCCTTTGCTCTTAAAAATGCTATTTCTTTTTGATTTAATTCTGGAAGGGATGAATCATCCAAGTCAGTTTCTGATTCATTTATAGTAGAAATATATTCAATAACATTTTTATCATCCATTTCGCGGATTGTTTTATTAAAGCTCGCCCCTCCTTCAATCCAACTATAAATCAAATTTGTTTCAGCATTACTCAATTGATCTCTATCTTTTGGCGGCATGTGATGATCGTCAGCAAGCGGCATGACAAGTCGCTTATACAATTCACTTGCATTTGGCAATAAAGGTTTAAGGAGGTTACCATGTTTGCCTCCTTTCAAAATATACTCCACCGCATCCAACCTTAATTGACCCTTTTGTTTTTTTGAGCTATGACATGAATAACATTTTTTTTCTAAAACAGGCGCGATCACATTATTATAAAAATTGGAATCACTTGAAAGTGAAACGGGTTTAGCGTCCATTTTAGTGGCTGAAGGAGAATTCAAAAAACCGTCTCCATGAGTAAGCGATCCACCGTAATGACCTGTGAGAGTTAACAGTATCAATAAGGGAATAAATAGTATGAGCCTGATCAGTTTTTGTTTCTTTTCCTTGAATAAAAAAGTCCATCGATGCACGGCATAGGTCAGTACTGAAAATAATGAGGTGATAATTCCCATCCATTGATGATTTTGTAAAAGCCTTTCGTCATATCCTCCTTCATGAGATAGCCAGAAGCCAGTTATCGCAGAGCCGATGGAAGTAATAGCCCCAATAAACAATGTGGGCTGAGTTGCAAATTTTAATTTCTTATACTTCTTTGTTCTTGAGGATAATTCCAAGAGAAATGCAAGCCATAATATGCCAATGGGAAAATGAACTAATAGTGGATGGAACCTCCCAAAAAATGATGACACCTCTCCCATCAATTAAACATACCGTTTACGAAGTGTTTCCATCATGTATTTGTTGATCTGCCATTGATCCGCCAACGGTTGACGTGTATAAGCTGTAGTAGGCATATAATCTGGTGGACCAAATTCTGTAAGAATGGTCATTCGTTTTCCCTCTTTTTTCTTTTGTTCTGCAACTTTATCCCACCAGGCAAAATGACCATCAACAGCAAACTTCCATTCAGGTGCACGTGGGTCATTTACTTGTGGGCCTTCCGGATGACCAATCCGCGCATGAATATGATCTGTCCGACTCAATGCCAATGTGATGGTTTCCTTCTGATCGTCCAACATGGATTCATGCACGTTGCACCAATGAGAAATATCAAGGGTTAGCCGCAAGTCTGGCAAGGCATTAATAAAACCTTTGGTAATCGGTGCTGAATACAAACTCTTGCCTCGGTGGGTTTCATGATAAATGGGTACACCACTCGACTTTGACAATTGAATGGTTAAGTCCATAAACAGCTTGTTATCCTCAAAAGAAAAATAGTCTTTCCCTGAATGACAATTTACATAAAGTGGTTTTGCTTTTAGAGCACTATCCAACATGCGAGCAAATTGATCAAGGTTAGTTTTAGGATTTGAATCTCCACTGCCAATCAGAATACCAAACCGTAAACCATTTTTATTAAAAGCTTCTTGAACTTCTTGTTGCCCTTTTTGATCAGCAGGGTACCAAATCTCCGCACCATCATATCCATCTGCTTTTATTCGTTCGCAAAATAGAGTAGTGCTGCCGGCAAATCCCCAATTGGTGGCAAGCAAAATTAATTCATAGCCAAGTGCAGTAGTTGTTTCCATAGGTTGTGCAAAAGTGGTAAAGGGATTGACCAGAGCAACAGTGCTTGCTACTCCTAATTGATTGATGAATGATCTTCTCGATAAGGGCATTTTTTTGTAATTAATTACTATGAAATTATCTCACTTATAACTTTCCCTTCTACATCCGTCAACCTAAATGGTCTTCCTTGAAATTGATACGTCAACTTTTCGTGATCAAAGCCCAACTGATTTAAGATGGTTGCCTGAACATCGTGTAACGATACTTTTCCTTTGGTAGGGTAATACCCAATCTCATCTGTTTCCCCCCAACTTCCACCCTTCTTAATGCCACCTCCGGCCATCCACATAGTAAAGGCTTCCACATGATGATCGCGACCTAAGAAGGGCATAGTTTTATTTTCACGATTCTCCTGCATGGGTGTTCGTCCAAATTCACCACCCCACACAACAAGCGTTTCATCTAGCAAGCCGCGCTGTTTTAAATCGAGCAAAAGAGCTGAGATGGGGCGATCAATTTCTCTACATTTATTTTTCAAACCATAATCAATGGCTAGGCTTTCATCTGTGCCATGGCTATCACATCCCCAATCAAAAAGCTGAACAAACCGAACGCCCTGCTCTACCAACTTTCGCGCAAGCAAACAATTATTTGCAAAAGAAGCTTTGCCCGGTTGCGTTCCATAAAGTTGATGTATGTAATCTGGCTCGGAGTTAATGTTCATTACTTCTGGCACCGACATCTGCATACGATAGGCAAGCTCGTATGATTGATGCGTGTTAATGTTTCCGGATCTTGAAACTCTTTATAGTGTTCTAGATTGACTTGATTGATTGCATCAATCGTTTTCTTTTTCATTGCACGATCAATGCCCTCGGGATAATTCAAATAGAGTACAGGTTCGCCAACTGACCGGCATTGCACTCCTTGATAAACAGAGGGAAGAAAGCCACTGCCCCATACGCTCTTACCTGCATCGGGGGTCTTTCCGCCAGATGTGAGAACTACAAAACCCGGCAAGTTCGCGTTCTCTGTACCTAAGCCATATGTAACCCATGAACCAATACTCGGCCTCCCTAGGCGAGGTGTACCCGTGTGCACTAGCAACTGAGCAGGTGCATGATTAAACTGATCGGTAGTTACTGCGTGAAGAAAGGAAAGTTCATCCACTACTGTCGATAGATGTGGCAAGTGCTCAGAAACCCAAGCCCTCGATTCCCCATACTGCTTAAACGAAGCCTGCGGCCCCAACATTTTAGGTGTACCGCGAATGAAGGCAAACTTCTTTCCTTCCAATAAGGATTGAGGACACAATTGATTATGAAGTTTCTGTAGTTCAGGTTTGAAATCAAACGTTTCAAATTGTGATGGAGCACCAGCCATGTGTAAATAGATTACACTCTTTGCTTTACCTGCAAAATGAGATACTTTAGGGAACATTGGATCCATCGATACTTCGTTCGGCTTAGAACCAAAACAACTGCCCAAAAGGGTGCTTAGGGCAATCCCACCAATTCCCGCTGCACTCTCATGCAAGAAGTGTCTCCTCGATATGGTTTTTAAATCATTATTGAATAGATGTTCCACGTTACAATTTTTTTTCTATGTCAAGTTAAGCTTGTTGGAATTACTTCGTCAAACTAAGCCTGAAACTTTCTTAATTCGTTATCAATTCATCTAAATTTAAAATGGCGCTTGCCACTATTGTTAGAGCAGCAAGTTCTGGTTTTTCTATTTTCACAAGTTTTTTTGCATTAGCAGGATGTTGACTGTAATTTTCTAGTGCCTCTTTATATAGTGATTGAAGCACTGTTAGCTTGCTACTTGAAATGGTCTTGAACAACGCAGTTTTATATCCAAAACTAATTTGCTCGGATGGATCTGCTGAACTTATTATCATCTTAGAAGCAAAAGCC
>JANXRR010000439.1 GCA_025356795.1 Bacteroidia bacterium | reverse complement strand
ATCGACATTATTGTTAATGCTCTGAGTATTTTCTCTGGTGTATTGGCTGCCGCCTTTTTGTTATTGCTTGTGCTCAATAACTACTTCGAATCTCCTAAAGAATTGATCTTAAAAAATGAAGTTACAGAATTAGAATATTATTATGAAAATCTTCAAACAGAGGTAAAAAAATTAAATGAGCAACTTGCTCAAATGGAGAAGCGTGATGACAACATCTATAGGGTAGTATTAGGAGCAGAACCAATTGAATCATCTATCCGAATTGCGGGCATCGGTGGTGTAGAACGTTATTCTGAAATAAAAGAGAAAAACATTGTCCACGGAAATATAGTCCTTAAGCTTCATGAGACTGTCGACCGACTAAAACGCAAAATCTATATCGAATCAAAGTCTCAAGATGAAATAGTTCAATTAGCAGAAAAGAAAGAAAAATTATTTGCAGCCATTCCGGCTATTCAACCTGTAGCCAATAAGGAATTAATTGCTTTAGCCTCTGGCTACGGAATGAGAATCCATCCGATCTACAAAGTAAAGAAGATGCATGCTGGTATTGACTTTGCCGCTGTTATAGGTACACCTATCTACACCACCGCAGATGGAGTAATTGCCGAACTGGAAGTTAACTATAGTGGGTATGGTAAGGTAGTAGTAATTGATCATGGCTTTGGGTATCGCACAAGATATGCTCACATGCATGGTTTCGCGGTGCGTCAAGGGCAGAAAGTAAAACGAGGCGAGCTTATTGGTTATGTTGGCAATACAGGGCTTTCAACTTCCCCTCATTTGCACTATGAAGTTTTTATCAATGGAATACATGTAGACCCTATCCACTATTTCTTCAACGATCTTAATCCAGCTGAATACGAGAAGCTAATTGAACTTGCTTCGGTAGAAAATCAATCTTTAGGATTATAATCCACATTTGTAATTTCATTAGTTTCTTTACAACTTTCATTATTAAATAATTTGCCTTATTTCATGATAATAAGAGTATTCCTATTTCTTATTTTTTTAGTATCTAAGTTCTATGTTATGGGCCAAGGCTGCAGCGATGCAGGCTTCTGCACAATGGGTGCCATGAAACCCGATCAGCCTTATAACAAACGGGCCTCCTTAAAACTAAGATCGATGGAGCTGAGTTTTTATAGAGGCACCACCACCCTTTCCCCTATCGTATATGTGGCCACTGCCGATTTCAACTTTAGTTTAAACAGCAAGAACACATTTCAATTGAAAGTTCCATATCAACATGTGGAGGGTAGATTAGGCAATACATCTTCGATGGGCGATTTATCACTATGCATTACAAGGTCCATTTTCGCCTCCGATAAATTTGATTTGAATCTATCTATTGGTGGCAAAATTCCTACGAACAATTCTGACCTAACAACGGAAGACCAAGTATTACCCATGTATTATCAAACGAGTCTTGGAACGTATGATTTTATTGCTGGCCTATCGATCATCAACAGGAAATGGCTATTCGCAACTGGTATTCAAATTCCATTGAATGCAAATAAAAATCAATTTGATTGGCATCGTTGGAACTCATCGGACGCAGAAGAATTAAGTTATGTGCAACACTATGCCAATGCTACAAATTTGTGGAGAGGAACAGATGTAATGCTGCGGGTTGAAAGGAATTTCCGATTGTCGCGATTTAATTTTTCGGTAGGCCTGCTTCCTATCTATAGAATTGTAAGTGATCGCATCACAAATTTTCAAGGGGTCAGAACTTCCAAAGATTTGGCAGGCAATACTGCAGAGGGCCTAGCCCTTTCGTGGATAACAACTGCGGGTTATAATTTCAATACAAAATCTGGAATCAAACTTTTAGTGGGCCATAAGATTGTGCAACGGGAGTTTAGTCCCGATGGGCTTACCCGAGAACTGGTAACTTCTTTCACTTATAGCTACAGGTTCTAATGCAAAGAAGAATTTTTACACTTCTTATCCTTTTACTCATCTTGGCAAAAGTAAATGCTCAGCAAAAAATAGATTCGTTGATTGCTGCTGCCAATTATGAAGAAGCATTAAATCAGCTCACACCATCAATTACTGTATCCAAAAATACAGAGAAAGTAATTCTTCAAAACAAAAAAGCTGAAGTACTGATTTTATTGGGAAAACTAGACGATGCGGAGTTGCTTTTAAATGGAATCAAAATTTTAAACAATCCATTTTTACTGGGAATCATCTCCACAAACAAAGGGTTTCTCTATCTAAATAAAGCCAGAAACGATTTGGCGTTAGAAAATCTGAAGAGTGCACTCGCCAATTTTGATCAGGCCGAAAAGTCTCAAAGTAAGGAGGCCGCATTGTGCCTTTCTCATTTGAGTTTCGTTTACTTAAGCATTGGTAAATTTAATCAATCGCTTGAGAGTGGCCTTCTAGCCCTTCAACTCCGCAAGCAACTCTTTGGGGACCAAAGTGAAATAGTTGCAGCTTCTTACAACGATTTAGGTGTTTTATACAGTCAGACTGATCCTGATAAAGCATTAGACTATTATGAAAAAGCACTTGCCATTTATGAGAAATTGCATTCAAAAGATCATCCCAAAATTGCGATCGCTAATATTAACTTGGGCATTATGTATCAACAATTAAAATTGTATGGCGATGCGGTAAATAACTTTGAAACTGCAGAGAAGATATGGAAGAAGATTTATCCCCAAGGGCACCCGAATCAAGCAGTGGCATTATTCAACTTGGGCAAAACCTATAACTTAATGGGTGACAGTAAAACAGCCATTATTTTTTTCGAAAAAGCCATTGTCATTTATCGCCATACGTTGGGGAACAAGCATCCAAGTATTTCAACAGTGTACAATCAATTAAGTGCAGTTTATCTTAATGAAAATCAATATGAAAAAGCTTTAGACTGTTCACAAGCTGCGTTTTGTGCAAACATTCCCTCCTTTGATAATATGAACCTGGCAGTCAATCCACCCATCAAAGAATTTTATAACGGTAATTTATTTCTTTATTCTCTTCAACTAAAAGCCGAAGCACTGGAAGCTAACTATTTTGGCAAGTCATTAAAATTAGCAGATTTAAAATTAGCACTTAACTCCTTATTTAAAGCAGATTCTTTACTAGATATTATCAGACATTCTAGCGAAGATGAAAATGATAAGATAGCCTTGGGTGCAATTGCCAACACCATTTTTGAAAACGCTGTTACTCTTACGTATGGAATGAGCGAGATAACGCTAGACTCTAAAAAATACAAAGAGATTGCTTTCTACTTTGCAGAGAAAAGTAAATCTGCTGTGTTGCAAGAATCAATAGCCGATTCAGAGGCAAAATCATTTTCAGGTATTCCTACTGAATTACTTGAAAGTGAAAAAGGATTAAAATCTTCATTGGCATTGATCAATCAGAAACTATCTCAAAAGCCAACACCTGAAGAGGAAAGAGCACTTAGGCAAAGTCTCTTCGCGTTAAATCAACAATATCAGGCTTTCACAAGTAAACTTGAAAAAGATTATCCAGAGTACTTCAAACTAAAATATGAAAACAAGAATCCTACGATAAATGACATTCAGCACAAATTGGATAAAAGCACAGCCCTTGTTTCCTATTTCATTGCTGACAAACGAAAAAAAATTTTTCGGTTTGTAATCACCCCTTCTTCCTTCAAAATCAATGTGACCTCAGTTCCCGATAACACCCACCGGCTTATTTCAGGGTTTAGTAATAGTCTTTTGTTCAACGATGAGATTTTTTTTCAAGCTACCGCAAGCACTCTCTCAAAAGCTTTGGTCGCAAATCTTCCGAAAAACATAGATAACTTAATAATCATTCCAACAGGAAAGTTAAGTTCTATTCCTTTCGAAACATTGCTATACAAAAATTCTGCTGATCCAAGTTTTGAGCGTAAGCCATTTCTGATAAATAAGTATGCCGTTAGCTATGAATTTTCTGCGAGTCTGTTCCTGCAAAAGAGTAAAGTAATGAATGGCTTTAAAAACCCTTCCATCTTTTTATGTGCTCCTATCAAGTTTGCTGAATCTCAAAATTTAGATGAGCTACCTGGCACCGAACAAGAAGTAAATTCCATTGCCACATTATTCAATAAAGAGGGAATATCGTTGGTCACTTATGCTAATGCCACAGAAGATAAAGTTAAAGACAAGCAAATGAAAAATTACACCTATCTGCATTTTGCTACTCACGGCATTGTGGACGAAGTTTCGCCAGAGCTATCGCGCATTTTTCTAAGCACCAGTAAAAATGAAGATGGTAACTTGTTCTCAGGCGAAATCTACAATTTAAGTTTACCTTCAGAATTAGCCGTGTTGTCAGCATGCCAGACGGGCTTAGGCAAAGTATCAAAGGGCGAAGGAGTTATAGGCCTTTCACGTGCCCTTACCTATTCAGGTGTAAAAAATATTGTTGTTTCCTTTTGGAGAGTGAACGATGAATCAACCTCCTTATTAATGACGGATTTCTATAAGAATTTACTGCACAAACCCTCAACTCATTTCAATTCTGTTTTAAGAGAAGCCAAGATAGCTATGATAAAAAGCAAAAAGTATTCATCGCCTTATTACTGGGCTCCGTTTGTGTTAATTGGGCAGTAGATAATTTTGGTTACCTCAAAAAGCATCTGCTATTCTTTCTCAGCTCTTTGCTTCTGTATTTGTAAGATATTGTTCTGAATATCCTTCATTATATTTTTAGCCCACCAACTTGCATAAAAATTAAATGTTGTTGTCAACTTAA
>JANXRR010000431.1 GCA_025356795.1 Bacteroidia bacterium | reverse complement strand
AACCGTTGAATTGTTTTTAACACAATTTCAGGAAAGTGTTCAACTATAACCAGCAACCTCACCGGATCATGCGCTTCAATCATTTGGCTTGGTAGGCCGGGCCTAAGGTCGCCATCAATTCCATTAGCCACTCCGATAAGGCCCATTACATTGTGTGGAAGCTTTGTGCCTGCTCCTAACTTTTGATTATCCACCCGTGAGAAGAAATATTCAAGGTTTATACCTCCGCATACAGGGCCTACTGGCTTCATCACATTAAAAAGAATATCGCCTTGCGGATCGATAGAATAATTGTAAGAGTTTAAGAATGAACGTCTATCTAGCAGCAATCCACGAGTTAGTGATCTTCTGCCAATGATACATAAAGCATTGGTAGCATGGTTGAGTTCAGGCCGAGGTTCAAATAAAGATACCGATCGTATTTTAATTTCTTCGTGAATCTTGGCCGCACTCTTTTTAGTATTAACCGATGCAAATCTTCTAGAACGCTCTTTCGAATTGTGATCCAATGCTTTTTCAAATACCTCTTTGTTTTTTAGGTGAAGCTGCGCATTTTCTGAAGTTAAAGTACGCTCATCATAAAAAGCCACCTCATCGCGGGTAGTATCATGAAGTGCCCCCACGAATTGAGTCGTGCTTGGGATGTTAATTCCTTTGCCAGCTAGAATCTCTCTTACCTTAGGGTGATTGGCCATGAATGACATAACGCGTGCATTAACAGAGCCGGCTCTTCCAGAACAGGCACCGCAATCATAGGCTGCATAATGAGGATTATTAATTGTGCTCGATCCATGACCGCTGAAGTAAATAAGTGGTGCAAAATTTTCAATTAAACCAATACTCTTTAAAAGGTTTTCTACACGAATGGCCATTTCATCTATTGCAAACCCGATCTGTAGATTATTTTCGATGTCGTCTTTGCTTTTGTTCTCAATGGTAAGGCTAGATGCATTATCCATATGGCTAAAGGAAGAAGCAGTGGCAGGACACATGGAAGGCCTAAAGATGATAATGAAAAGTTTTACTGCCGACCAGAATCCCAGCGTCTGAGAGATAATCCAGCCCGTATAAAATGAGTGAGAATGTTTGGTAAAATGGGCATCTATTTCCAATTTTTTCTTGTGACCAAACCCTTTCACTAAAAATTTTGGAGTAACGGGTGCAGGGCAAACTTTAGTATAAAATTTTCCTCCTTCAGGTTGATAAAAAAATTCAGCTCCCATAAAACCGGGAGTTCCAAATGTTTCGCAAGTAGGATCGAACTTTTCCAAATATCGTCTAAATGAACATTCACGATCATCAATACAAAACATTGCTTGAAAACTTTTAGGGTTAGTATAGTGGTCAACTATTTTCTCAATCTTTATACCAGTTAGAACCTCATCATAATAGCTCCATTCAAAAGCTTCTTGCCAAATAGAAAGAACCTCACTCAACTCTGTTTGAAAAACTTCTGAGAACAAAGGTATTGGCCGATCAACAATTTTTATTCCCAAAGGTGCCCATATCTCTCCAAAGCTATAGTCTAATGCATCGATCTCCATCAGTAGCTCAAAGAATACCAAGTCCTTGAATGGAAATTTGCGTGAATCGAGTAGTGTGTAAGGTTGATCTTCAATTGTACTCACTATGCCCGACCAGCCTTGATGAGCAAATTGTTGATCGAATAAATAATCCTTATACAATGCTTCATCCTGTACCAATATTTTCAATAGGTCGCTGATGCACCAATCCTTATTCAGTAAAAAAGTTTTTGCTCTTCCTGTTTTAAAGAAGCTTGAATATGAGTTCTCCTCCATCGTTCGAATGTCTTCCAAAAAACTCATTTCCCTTTCCGGAAAATTCCATATTGAAATTCCTTGATCCAGATAACTACATAAAATTCTGAAAAGGAAAGGATGCACCAACGCATCAAGATCTATATGATACAGTCTTTTCCAGTTAGCGCGAAGAGAACCAATGCGAGGAGGAGGCGCACTCTCAAATTTCTTATCAAGTACTTTTTCTTTCCATTGACTAATAGCATTTGAACCCTTTCTATCGCTGATGATTTTTTCGAGTATATCTTCTCTTATGCGCTTTGATTGATAAAGGTTTCTGAATTCGTTCAATGATAATGAAACTCGGTAACCCAATATTTCGGAAGCATTTCTAATGGCTTGATGGAATTTCTGATGCTGAAATGCATGTAACGTGTTATGGTGAATGAAATCTTTGAGCGGAGCCTGCGCTGGTAAAAAGTGCTTCAACTCATGAAGTACTTCATCCTCATTAAAAAGAGAATGTGTTTGTGTCTTTGTCATGAAGCTTAATTAAAAGAAGTATTGATATTGAAGTAGTACTTGCCCTTTTCGGCCATCGCTAATTAAATCGGTTCCCTGCGGTGTATACACTGGCCTGTCTTGATAGTCTAATGTGATTTTGCTTGTATGCCCTTTAATGAACCAATTAACACCCACATCGACCACGGTCATTTGGCTTTGAAGCCTATCATAACTTGCCGATTGCAACGAAGTATAAGGCATTAACGCTCCATTTCCTTCACCCAACAAATCTTTTTTAAACAGATAGCCTATTTGCGAATAGAAAACTGATCCTGTGCCAAACATAGGAAACGCATTGCCAAAGCTATTGGGTTGAACACCAGTTGCGCTCGTACCGTTGGCCGGATTCATAATGCCATTATAACGTAAGTAGCCTGCACCATAGTCGGTATGGAAATATCCGGCATAGGCATTAAGAGCGGTTCCTTTTTCACTATTAAGGGGAGTATCGTAGTATAATGCTACCGACCACAAGTTCATATCGTTGTATTTTGTATTTGCGGCAGTGCCATCACCTTGCCATGTGGCATTTTTTTGTGTAATAAAACCTGCCTCTAAATTAAATACCTTTTTCTTGCCCAAATAAGTGCCGGTCATATAGGGAGTAACATGCGATTCTTTATCGAAGAAATTCCACATAAAAAAACCTTGATACTGTTTATGATGCCCTACTTGTGCAAAAGTTGAATTATTGCTAGTAGGAATGGCGATAGGCGTAGTAATGGTGCCGTTGGTAGTGATGGGGAAAGGATCGCTCATTACCAATCGATAATCCAATTTTCCAATTTGGCCTCTGGCATATACACTCAACTTTCGTGAAAATTCATCTGTTTGATCAACGGTAGCTTGAGCAAACACAGGCACATCCAAACTCATAATGGTGCCTATACTTGGTTGACTGAAACGCGACAACCCATTGGTAATGGTAAGCCCGCCACCTAAGTAAAGGAGGTCGCTGCCTTTCTTCACTTTATACTCTGCCAAGGCATCATGAAAAAAAACTTCCAGCTTTCTATTGCCAGCATTGCTAGTTAAGAAATTGAAATTGTTTTGCCCAAATTGAAAATAGAAACCAACATGATCAGTAAGCTGACCAAACAACTGCATCCGAGTTCTGCGCAATCCTATATCAAAAGTTTGCGGAGAGTTTTCACCCAGCACAGTTGTGGCTGGATTGCTTTCGTTTCCCCGAAGCCAAACCTGATTCAAAAATGTAGCCTTAATAAAATGGCTTCCATCGTCATTTAACTTTAGGCGAAGTTCATCCAATTCCTTCTTTGGTTCAGGTTTTGGTTGCTCTTGTGCCCACGCAGCTGATCCTAAAAAGATCAACAGTAAAAAAATAAAAAATCTATTCTTCATGGTTATATTTTTTTAACAAATTCACAGTGTACTGAAAACCAAATTATTTTTTTTCGATTAATTCAAGGAACTCTTCAGCGAATTTTTCTAAGTCAAAAATCTCGTTACTATCTAAGAGCTCGCGTTTCTTATAGATCAAAAGTTTGTGTTTATGACATTCAATATGAAGATCATCGTGGGTTTCGAGGAAGGATATGATCGAGTGCTTAAAGAATGCACGAATAGCTTGCTGATTTTCGCCTCGCAAATAATATCTTTTCGAGAATTCAGGAGATTCGTTGAAATCAATATCCTCACCAAACAAAAACTCAGAGAATTTCGAAAACATTTTTTCGGGCTCTAGCACGAAATCAGGAATAGGCTGTGCGATTTCCGAAGCATGGATAACGGTAATGTGCGTATCATTCTTTTCTGTCCGCGCTCCTTCAGTCACAGTCATGTCGGCCACTTCTATCTTGCCATAGTCAGTATATTTAGTAAGAATGTTTTCCTCGTATTGAATTGCATTTCCTTTTTGAATGGGGAAGTCTTTATACTTCAAAAGGTTTTTTACTCGCTGTGGATAAAAGGCATAATCCTTAGCATCAGCAAATTTTCTAAGTTCAACTTGGCGTGAGGTAAGCTTTATTTCAATTTTATTAGAACCATTTCCATTACTTACTTTTCTTGCCGCCAATGGATGGCTGGATAACGGATTAAATTTATCTAATCCAACCAATGAAAAATTCACTCCCTTTTGATGACTTTCTTCTTCAAAATGATGTAGTTGATCCATAAACGAATGGTCCACTAATTTAGCCTCCAGGAAATTGAAGGTGATACCCTTTCCAGGTTTAAGACTTTTCCATAACTTTTTATAGCCTAGGAAATTGGAAAAAGTTGCAGAACCAAAAACATGAATTACATAATAACTTTCTGTTTCATCTACCTTATACTGAGCTTTAAATAAACTTGAAAGAGGCGCTCCGTTAACAATATGAAAAATAAATTTTATAAGAATACCCGCTGCAATACCCATCAATAAATCTTCGGCAACCGTAACAGCAATGGTAACCAAGAAGATTACTAATTGTTCTGGTCCAATTTTGTAGGTGCCAATAAACTCTTTGGGCGAAGCGAGCCTGTAAGCTACAGCAATTAGCATAGCTGCAAGAGCAGCTGTAGGAATCATCTCAATTACGGGGATAAGCAGCAACATGGCTAAGAACAAAAATAAGCCATGGAAAAAATTG
>JANXRR010000427.1 GCA_025356795.1 Bacteroidia bacterium | reverse complement strand
CCAAGACGGGTGTTTATAATTTAAAGATGGTGCACTAATCTTTCTTTTATCCTTTTTGGCTTTTTAAAGGGTTGACTTTTTAAATACGTGAGTGATCGCCATATCCATTCAACTGGTCCATAATAAAATTTACTTAACCACCAGTTGGCAAACATAATTTGAAGGCTAAAAATAGTAATGGCAAGTAAGAAGCAAATACTAGCACCTATTTTATCGAGTAGGTTAAAACCAATTCCAAAGAAAATAATAAATCCAAAAAGTGTTTGCGTTAGATAGGTAGTAAGTCCCATCCTCCCTACGTTATAAAAAAGATGAAGTCGTTTTTTCCAGTTGTCTTTTTGATATAATAGAATCAGTACACATACATAAAATAACGCCAGGCAGGCATTTACTAAATCCATTATTAATCCACCAACCATAAATTGCATAGCAAATGTTAGGTTTACGTTCAATAGTTGCATGCCCCCAAAGAATGAAACACCGAATAGAATAAATATAAGCAAGCCCCAAAGTGCTTTATTTCTGGTGCGTTTAATCGAAACTAAATAGTCGGAAATGTTTTCGAAAATTTTCTTTTTACCGACATATAGACCAAGTAAGAAAAGACCCAAGGTTATGTAAATCCTTCCTGACATAACCTGAAATTTCATCTTAGTTATAAATTCAGGAATATTTGACTTCAAGATGGAAATGTAAGAGTTGCCTTTAAGAATATCAAAGTACACAACATTTTGAGCGTCACTGCCTCCAAACGGATTACCCTCTGGAGTTGTCGTTTGCTCAGCTGTAATAACCTCAGCCGCCCGAGTTATAAAGGCAGGTATATCTGCAATAAGCAAAATGGCCAAGAGTAAAACCAGTTTATCTGGCAATGTATGAAGCGCCAAAAGTACTACACCCAGCAAGGCATAAATTGTAAGTATGTCGCCACGATAATGCAAATGGTGAATCCATCCAATACTAAACAAAATCAACAGTCTCCAGAAAAACCGCACATAGAATTGAGCTTTACTGGTACTGTTAGAGGATTGAATAAAAAAACTTAACCCGAACAAAAACGAAAAGAGCATATAGAATTTACCCGATACCAAAATTGAAATAAGGGTTGATACAATTTGATCTGGTAAATAGTTAGAATTAAGATGCGTTGCTTTTTGGGGTGGCATGCCCGCATAGTATTGTTCAGTAAAATGAACCATGATAATGCCCAGCAGCGTAAGGCCACGGAGGATATCAATGAGCTCTATTCTTTCTTTTGACTTTAAGGAAGTTGACATATTTTTAATGGTAAAGAATTTTTAGCGAATAACGGAAAATAAGAAAAGAGGTTTGGCATGTGTTTCTGAGTCATCACGCAAATGAAGCTAAATAAACTGCTGTCTTTATTCAAATTTATTCTGAGTCATGGCCTTATATCCTATTTCGAGCTGCAATTTTTTAGTTCTGTCTAAAACAAAAACATTAAAAGAACATTTAGTCTTCACGTCTATATGTTAAATAGCTATTTATATTACAATAACATTAGTAAGAATTTTAAATCCAACGACCCTTAATTAATTATGACCTAATTTTTTCTAAGTGCTTTTCATTTAAAAAAAAATGCTAGATTTCGAGCATGTTCAAACTAAATTTTCTGCAATTACGAACAAAGTCGCTGCTCAAAAAGAACAAAATTACTAGGGCAAGCATCCCTTATACCCAGTCTAAAAGCGTTGGTATTATTTTTACAGTGGAGGATAGAAAAAAACATGAAGAAGTAAAAGAATTTGTAAAACAACTTGAACAAGATGGTAAAATTGTACGCGTTTTAGAGTTTCTACCAAAAGAAAAAGAGAACTATGATTTTATTTACAGTTTCTTTACGTTGGAGCATTTTAATCTTTGGGGCGCGTTAACTTCTACAGAAGCACTTCAATTTGCAGATCAACCCTTCGATTATTTATTTCATCTTGACACTGAATCAACACCCTTATTTCTTCATTTATTAGCGCGTACAAAAGCTCATTGCCGAATTGGCAAATTCAGGGAAAATGAAAATCCATTTTATGAATTAATGATCGACTGCAAAGGCTCATTCAAAGATTTACTCGATACCCTTTACAAATACGCAAAAGAATTAAGATAAAAACATGAATCGTTTAAAAGGCACAGGAGTTGCATTGGTTACCCCATTTTATGCAAATGGAAATATTGATTTTAAAAGCTTAGACAAAGTATTAAAGCATACAGCAAAAGGTGTTGACTATTTTGTTGTGCTCGGAACTACAGGAGAACCCGCTACTCTCGATGAAGAAGAGAAAAAACAAGTGCTACATTATGTGAAGGAAAATAATCCATCAAAGCTTCCCATTGTTTACGGAATCGGAGGAAACTCAACACGTGAAGTTCTTCATCAGCTATCAGAAAATAAATTTGAAGGTATTGATGCTATACTTTCTGTAAGCCCTTATTACAACAAGCCATCACAAGAAGGTATAATCAACCATTTTCAAGCAATTGCTGATGCCTCGCCTGTTCCAGTAATTCTATATAATGTGCCCGGCAGAACGGCATCAAACGTAACAGCACAAACAACCCTCAAGCTTTCGCAGCATGACAATATCATTGGCATCAAGGAAGCTTCTGGAAATCTTGAGCAGTGCCTACTCATTGCCAAAGAAAGGCCAAAAAATTTCTTGCTGATATCAGGCGATGATATGCTTACCATTCCTCTGGCATCTATTGGTGGTGATGGTGTTATATCAGTTTTGGCAAATGCTTATCCACTATTATTTAAAAAAATAAATGAGCACATCCTTTCTAGAGACTTTGCTAAAGCGAGCAAGGAGCTTTTCAAGCTTGTTGACATTCATCCAATGATGTATGAAGAAGGGAACCCTGTTGGTATAAAATTCATTCTTAGCAAATTAAAGATTTGCTCGCCAGAAGTTAGGCTTCCGTTATTACGAGCTTCCGAATCAATTCAGCAAAAAATAAATTCAGCGCTTGCAAAAAAATAAAAAAGGTGTCCTTGTGGAACACCTTTTTATTTTTACAACGAGATTTATTACGCTTCCTTGTTTTTCAAATCCTGAACTTCAGAGCGTATTTCTTGAGCAAGATTTTTGATGTCTTGCATTCCTTTGCGAACGCGCGTTCCGGCAGCACTGTTTGCCTTATTATAAAACTTGTCAGCATCTTCTTCAATAGAAGCGATGAGGGCTTTCAATTCTTCAAATTTTTTCATGTTACTATGTTGTTTTGAATTTCTTTATGGGTTTGTAAATACGAATTTAGAGAAAAACCGTTAAAAACAATCAGAAACCTAATTTTTTTAAGCCCGGGTTACAGAAACTAGTTCTTCTTTTTTGTAAAAACCACTGTCAAGCTTGGTTTTTAGTGCTGAAAACGCGGTTAGTGTCTCTTCTACATCAGCTAACGTATGTGAGGCTGTTGGTATGATCCGGAACATAATTACGTCTTTTGGCACTACAGGATAGATAACCACTGAACAGAATATGCCATAATTCTCGCGCAAGTCCATCGACATATTGGCCGCTTCGCCAACACCTCCTTTAAATAATACTGGAGTAGGTGGCGTTTGGGTTTCGTTAATGGCAAAGCCTTTTTCCTTCAAACCTGACTTAATAGCCTTCATGATCTTTTGAAGATTTTCACGATACTCGGGATGTTTCTTAACCAGTTCCAAACGTTTCATACCGCCAATTACCAACGGCATAGGCAAACTCTTAGCATAAATTTGAGAGCGAACTGTATATCTTAAAAATTTTAAGATTTTCTTATCTCCAGCAACAAATGCCCCGATGCTAGCCATTGACTTGGCAAACGTTGAGAAATATAAATCGATGTCATCTTGAACCCCTTGTTCTTCACCTACACCAGCTCCTGTTTTACCCATAGTACCAAAACCATGTGCATCATCAACAAATAAACGGAAGTTATACTTTTTCTTAAGTGCAACAATACCTTTCAAATCGCCCATATTCCCGGACATGCCAAATACACCTTCAGTAATCACTAAGATACCTCCGCCCGTTTCATTGGCCAACTTAGTGGCACGCTGTAGCTGTTTTTCCAAGTTTTCCATGTTATTGTGTGGAAACACAAAGCGTTTACCCATATGAAGGCGAACACCATCTATAATACAGGCATGAGATTCAGAATCGTAAACGATCACATCCTTTCTGTCAACAAGCGCATCAATGATAGAAAGAACACCCTGATAGCCATAATTCAAAAGCATTACATCCTCTTTCCTAACAAACTCAGCAAGTTGTTTTTCAAACTCCAAATGGTTTACAGAATTACCTGACATCATGCGGGCACCCATAGGCGATGCTAAACCATATTGAGCTGCTGAATCTGCATCCGCTTTACGAACTTCAGGATGATTCGCTAAACCCAAATAGTTGTTCAAACTCCAGTTCAAAATTGTTTTCCCATTGAATTTCATACGCGGTCCTATTTCCCCTTCTAGTTTTGGGAAAAAGAAATAATCATCGGGCAGGTGGGAATATTTGGCCAAAGGGCCCGCCTCCATCTGTAACTTTTCAAATAAATCAACCATTGGTATTAATGTTCAGTTAATAATGCCGCAAAAATAGAAAAAATTGATTGGAAACTAAATCTTTGAGAACGCTGATAGATCTTTTAATCGCTGATTTATATCAGCTCAGAATATCATTTTTCAACTAACAAGGGAGGGATTGTGAAGGAAAGTCAGTGTGGATTTACTTCTAAGAATAGAATCAGGTTTAACCTTATACAGAATCGAGTATTTCAAACCTTGAATAATTAGATTTAAACTCCGGAACAATTTCTTTCATTAAAGCAACTGTCTTCAATTCGTTTTTATCGTAGAGTAAATCATTGAAAAGCTCGATGTATTTATTTATCTCCAAATAAGAATACTGGTCTACCCTAGCAATCATTATTTTATCGTGGTGTGTGGCAATAGCATTTTCAGAAGTTCCCAACAGTTCTTCATATAGTTTCTCACCTTCGCGCAACCCTACAAATACAATTTCAATATCTGTTCCAATCTTTAACCCAGAAAGAGAAATCATCTTTTTTGCGAGATCCAGGATTTTAACCGACTTGCCCATGTCAAAAATAAATATTTCTCCTCCCCTGCCCATAATGCTTGCTTCCAGCACAAGTTGACAAGCTTCTGGTATTGTCATAAAATATCGGGTTACCTCCGGATGGGTAACTGTAATAGGCCCACCTTGTAAAATCTGTGATCTAAAGGTTGGAATGACAGACCCGTTTGAGCCTAACACATTTCCAAATCTTGTGGTAACAAAAATTGTGTGATCTGGCCCTTGAAGGTCTAGATAATAATTTAACGATTGAACATATATCTCAGCAATTCGCTTGGAGCAGCCCATCACATTAGTTGGGTTGACTGCTTTATCCGTGGATATCATGACAAACTTCTTAACCTTAAACTCAACTGACAGGTCAGCTACAATCTTAGTACCCAAAACATTGCAGCTAATAGATTCAGAGGGATTATTTTCCATCATAGGCACGTGCTTATAAGCGGCCGCATGATATACGAGGTCAGGAGGATAATCCTTAAAAATATTGGCAATTCTTTCCCTATTAGTAACATCTGCCAGAAAGGATATTAACTTGGTGCCACCAGAAATGCGTCTGATTTCCCTTTCAATATCGTGAAGGGGTGATTCCGCTTGATCAATTAATATAAGCAACTGAGGGCCATACTTGATAACCTGTCTCACAAGTTCACTGCCAATAGAACCTGCAGCCCCTGTAATTAAGATTTTCTTTCCCTTTAGCTCCCGCTCAATCTCGGGGTTGTCTAGTTTAATTTCAGTTCTCTCTAGTAAATCCTCAATGTTAATCTCTTTAATCTGATTAAAGCTTAACTCACCCTTTGACCATTTTTCTATGGGCGGAACGGTTCGCACTTTTATCTGATTCTTAATACATATATCAACAATTTCATTTTTTCTACCCACGGAAGTATTGCGAGGCGTAAAAATTACTTCATTAATGTTTAGTTCTTCTAAGAGTTTTTCTAGTTCAGAAGTCCTTGCACTATAAATTTTTTTTCCATCAAGTACTTTCCCAACCTTATTAGAGTCATCTTCCAAAAAACCCGCCACCTCCATACGAGGTGTTGACTCTACCACATGCCTTGTTATTATACCAGTTTGCCCAGCACCAAAGATGATAACTCGAAATTTCTTTTGAATTGCCCCCTTATAATAGGCAAAAATATATTTGACAAAAAGTCTGTAATTAAAAAGAAAAAGAAAGGAGGAAAGTAAAGAAATGAGGATTACAGAATAGGGTATGAGATTATATCGGAAGTTGTAATAAAACACCAAGTTTAATACAGTCACGATTGTTAGATTGATCAGTGTTGTATAAAATATACGCACACCATCTTGCAACCCAGTGTATCTAATTATCCCCTTATAACTTCCTGTTATTACAATTGATATAAATCCGCAGGATGAATACAAAAGAATAGATCTTCCAACAGATAAGGAAGCTAAATCGTAAAAAGAAAAGTTAAAGCGGAGAAGATAAGCTAAAAAACAAGAAGCTGAAATAAAAAAAAGGTCGATAATAATAACTACCCACCGAGGTAATATTTTTAAATTTCTGACTATGCTAGTTATCAAAGGTATTAGCTTTCCTTCGATTTCCTTTTAGACTCAATAGCCCTTTTCAAACCAAGGAGAACACCTGAGCCTATTAAAAGCTCTAATCCAGTAATGGGCACTGGTGCACCTCCACCACCTGGATTTCCTCCACCAGGTTGACAAAAAGATGTAAGCGGGGTCGCTAAAATAATTAGAACAACAATACCAAATTTCAGATACGTATTTTTTAATGTCATTTCTTAATTATTTTTAAAGACCTAACTTTATTATTAGAGAGCAATTTCACTATATACAAACCGACTGGTTGATCATTCAAATTGATTTGGATTTCAGAATCATCAGAAGAAGATGGCACAGGTATATTTTGCAACGTTCCACCTCTAGCGTCAAGCAAGGAAATTCCAGAAAGGGATAAAACAATTTCTTTACTTAAGGATAACTTAATTACATCTGATGTTGGATTTGGGTATAGAGAAATACCTTCAATAGGACTTTCAATTCCAGTAATAGTAAGAACCGCAGGCAATGATTCTGCACTGCATGAATTTGATGTGGTCTTAACACTATAGGAACCTGACTGAGTTACCTCGAAGGTTTGACCAGTTGCTCCCTGAATTAAATTACCATCGCGATACCATTGATTATTGGCAGTATAGCTACTAGACAACTTAGTGCCAGCAATTTTTATTGTAGGTATATCCATCGGCTTGGCCTCAAATTTCAATTCGAAACGGCCTGAACCGTAACTCAGTGCGTTATCGGTAGTTGTAAATTTATATTCAAAACCATTGCTTATAGAGGTCTGAGTTGCCAAAAACTTATCAAGCAATGTGATCTTGTAACCTAATGTAAAAGTTTCCAATTCAGAAAACTTGAACGAATGATTTCCCGGAAGAATATCAGCAACATTTAATGAGGTAGAGCTAGACCCAGTTGAACAACCCAATAAAGGCATATAATTAAATACCAATGGTTTTTTAGCATCTCCTTTAAACGTTGACAAGTTGATATAATCTTGACCAAATTCGCCAATTTTCGCACCGTTCAAGTGCTTTATCGCATCCTGTTTTCCATTGAAGTCTTTACTTCCTTTAGCATCAAACATGATTAACGTTTCATCTTGCATAGAGCCAGATTTTAATGCTATCCTCATGTAATTTTGGAGTGGTTCTGTTTTCCCTGAAAAAGTACTAGCCGTTGAGGTTTTGTCAGCTTCTGTTAATGTTAGAGTCGTATTTGCGTTGGAACTAACCCAAAATGCTTGACCAAGGGCAATTTCACCTAGCCATGAGGAATTATTGAAAGATCCTTGGCCGGTACAATTAGCACATGCAGTTCCGTCTGAACTGGCATACGTATTACCTGCCCCACCACCATCTATTTGCAAATAAACCACGCCAATAGAGCCTACTCGATTTTTAAAGCTATTAAAATCAATTGCTGAGGGGTATGGATTGGGTATTAAATTAAAGCCTGTTTTTAATGGTATACCTATATTGCCAGTAGCGATTGTCTTACCGGTCATTACAATTTTCTTATTCGTTGCACCATAAGACCATGCTGCGTACCCCGTTGTGTTCGAGAGAGTAATGGCAGATGTTGCCAAAGAACTTGGGCCACCGATATCATAGTTGGCATATACTTGATTGGTTGCATCCCAAAAATACATAGAAGAAGCGAGAGGGTCTCCACCATCACCACGAGAGCTGCCACCAGAAGCAAAAAGTCCTGTAACAGGAAACCCTCCAGGGCTTTGAAGATTACCTATAGTGAGATCTGTAACTGGAAAAGCGAGGTATTGATAAAATAAATCATTGGGAATATAACGCTCAATAGTAACCTTACCTGTGAAATTAGCAGGTGTGCCTAAAGTAGCTATTCGCGACCCTTGATTGGCAACACCACTAGATGACAAAAGCTTAAACACGGCTGTATTACCTGAACCATCGGCATCAAACGTGCCAGTGCCCACAAGCGATAGTGTGCCTGAAAGATTTACTGTATTAGCTATTTGAGCAGAACTTCCTGTATTAACTTGAATATCATAGAACTGAGCACCTGAACCCGTGCTGCCACCATCAATTGTGGATGTGCCATTGAAAATAAATTTAGAGGTTCCTATAGAACTAATACTCGTTTGATCTTTACACGTAACATTTCCTGAAAGAGTAACCGTGGCTCCGAAGTTTGAAAAATTTAAACTACCTCCGGCTGATAAATCGATTGACGCGGCCGTAATACTTGCTGAACTTGACCCGAAAGTGATGGTAGTTGATGAAGAAGTAGTTAAACTCCCTAAATTTGTAACGTTACCACCGAATGCCAAAGTAACCGTCCCAGTATTAGTCCAATTACCATTGTTTACGTTGATAGAACCTCCAAAAGAAGAATTGCTCCCGTTTTTCAAAGAAATACTTTTGCAATTGAAAACAGATCCTGAACTAATACCCGCACCACCAGTTATGTCTAAAATTCCTCCTGTGGTAGCACCAAGGGTAACAGTATTTCCGCTGTTTGTGAAATAACCACCTGAGTTAATTACCAAATTGCCGTTAGTAACATTCACATTTTGGCTATTAAATAATATTGAACCTGTAACAGTTAAATTACCATTGTTTACAGTCAATGCTCCACTGGAAGTTCCCGCACCAACTGTTAAAGAACCACAAGTTATCGTTGCGGCTGTATTTGTATTAAAAGTGCCCGCACTAATAAGACCTGTTACCGTATATGTACCAGCGGCTGCTGCTGAAACAGTAGCTGAAGATGCCGCTACACTAGCGGCTGTTATTGAACCTCCTCCAAGAATTGATAAAGATCCAGATGAGCCAATAGATATACTCCCGCTAGCGTTGAAAACTCCAGTACCACTAGTTCTCAGAATCCCATTATTGGAAACCGTTACAATGCTTGCGGCAAGTGTTTTACCAGTTACTACTTGTACTATTGAACCTACACCAATGTCAAGTGTTCCAAGGGTAACATTAGTAGCCCCAGCATCAAAACTTAATATATCACCATCTTGGATTTGAACGTTTTGTCCTGCTGTGGGCACAACTCCTAATAACCAACTTGAAGTTGAACTCCAGTTTCCAATTGTACTGCCACCTGCTGATTGCACTTGACCAATACTTATCCCGACAATAAGTGTAACGAATAAAAAGGCTAGTATTAAGTGTTTTCTCATGGCTTTAAAACTTTCATTCAATGCGTTTATTACTAATGTCTATAGAAAGTAACTTATATCCTCAAAAATAATTGAAATTTTATTAATTGACCAACTTTTGCACAATATTACAAATAATTTCCAGTTGATCAGCATTTAAGCTGCTGCCCGAGGGTAGACAAAGCCCCTTCTCAAATAACCTTTCTGACACTCCATTGGTATACGCTGGATAGCTTTTAAATACTGGCTGTAGGTGCATGGGCTTCCATAATGGGCGGCTTTCAATATTTTCATTTTCTAAGGTAAGCCTGATTGCCTCGCTAGTTACGCTTTTGAGTTTTGTTTCATTAAGTAATACTGTTGTAAGCCATCTGTTAGAGAAATTGTAGGAAGCTTCGGGTTGGAAGGTAAGGCCATCAATGGCTGCAAAGGTTTGGCAATACGTGTCAAAATTCTTTCTTCGCTGGGCTACCCGCTCGTCAAGCACTTTCAGTTGGCCTCGCCCAATGGCAGCGCACACATTGCTAAGCCTGTAGTTGTAGCCAATTTTAGAATGTTGGTAATGCGGGGCGCTGTCTCTGGCCTGAGTGGCCAAAAATTTCGCTTGCTGAATCCAAGCCGCATTTTCTGACACCATTGCCCCTCCCCCTGAAGTGGTAATTATTTTGTTCCCGTTAAAGGAATAGATGCCAATATCGCCAAACGTGCCTGCTGCCTTTCCTTTATAGGTTGAGCCCAAAGCCTCGGCAGCATCTTCAATTAAGGGTATGTCATACTGCAGGGCAATGGCCATAATTTCATCCATTTTGGCGGGCATGCCATAGAGGTGCACAACAATTATTGCCTTGGGCTTTTTGCCTTTCTTCATTCTGTCTTTAATAGCTTCTTCCAATAGTTGTGGATCCATGTTCCAGGTTTCCAACTCAGAGTCTATAAAAACTGGCGTGGCACCTAAGTAAGCAATGGGGTTGCACGAACCTGAAAAGGTGAAGGTGGCACAAATAACTTCATCC
>JANXRR010000415.1 GCA_025356795.1 Bacteroidia bacterium | reverse complement strand
ATACACATTTGAACAAGCCAACACCTCCAAGGTATTACTTCCATTGAGCACAAATCAAGTAACTATTAAAGCCTTACAATCTATGCCCAATCAAACACAGGCTATACTGTTTGGTATTAATTTAGAAAATGGAAATTCAGGAGTAATCTATCATTCAATTGGGGTGAACAGTGCAAAGTATAAACATTACTTAAGTGCTAATTTTTTTAGTGACCAGACTACAGCCTTAACTCCCGATTTGTTTATAATATCGCTTGGCACTAATGAAGCGTTGGAATATCCTTACTCAGATACGCATTTTAATGAACACATAGATTCACTGGTGACAAAACTTAAAAATGCGAATCCGTTGGCAAGGTTTATATTAACTACTCCCTCAGATTCTTATAAACGAAAAACAAAACGGAACCCAGGGGTTGAAGCAGTAAGAAAAAAAATACTAACGTATGCCAATGGAAAGAATATTGCCTACTTCGATTTATATGAAGCCGGTGGCGGAAATCATTCGGCTGATCGCTGGAAGAAATTCGGTTATCTCAGATCGGATGGAATTCACTTTAGCGTAGAAGGTTATCGGTTGCAAGGGAACATGTTGTATGATGCATTAATAAAAGCTTATAACGATTATGTTATCTATCGACATCCATAAACTCCTCGATCAATTTCTTTATCACGTTGAGGAGCCACTTATTTTCAATAGTGGTTTTTTTCTTTTTTTATTCTTGCTGTTCCTTTGTGTTTATATTCTGTTAAGTAAAACGCATCGCGCGAAGCTCACATTTGTAACGCTGTTTTCCCTTTATTTTTATTACAAATCAAGTGGAGTTTATTTTGTAATTCTTATTGGCAGCACGGTGGTAGATTATGCACTTGCCAACCTCATTTTTGCATCAAAACGCAAATCAAAAAAAATAGCCTGGATGACTTTTAGTCTGATCATTAATTTAGGTTTGTTGGGCTATTTTAAATACACGAATTTAATTCATGAACTGTTTAGTATTGGTGTTGGGTTGCCGTTCGAGCCCCTTGATATTTTTTTACCCGTTGGGGTTTCATTCTTTACATTTCAATCACTAAGCTATACCATTGATATTTACAGAGGCACATTGAAACCCATTAATAATATATTAGACTATGCTTTCTTCGTTTCCTTCTTTCCACAATTAGTTGCTGGCCCCATTGTGCGTGCAGCCGACTTCATCCCTCAGATTTATAAACCCACATTCGTTTCTAAGGAAATGTTTGGCCGAGGTTTATTTCTTATTTGCACAGGACTATTTAAAAAAGCGATCATTTCCAATTACATCAGCCTCAACTTTGTGGATCGAATTTTTGATGCTCCCACTTTATACACCGGCTTAGAAAATCTTTTCGCAGTATATGCGTATGCGTTACAAATCTATTGTGATTTCTCCGGCTATTCTGATATGGCTATTGGCATAGCCCTGCTTCTTGGTTTTGAATTTTGTCTCAACTTTGATTCGCCCTATCAATCCAAAAGTATTACAGAATTTTGGAGGCGCTGGCACATTTCACTTTCTACTTGGCTCAAAGATTATCTTTACATCTCGTTAGGGGGAAATAGAAAAGGCATTATCAGAACGTATTTTAATTTGTTTATCACGATGGTTTTGGGCGGCCTTTGGCACGGTGCTGCTGGGAGATTTATTTTATGGGGAGCCCTTCACGGAATTGGACTAGCCATTCATAAATTCTGGGCCGGATTAAAAATCAGTTGGCTTACAAAAGATAACTGGATAGTTAACTGTTTGAGTGTTTTATTCACATTCCACTTTGTTTGCTTCTGCTGGATTTTCTTTCGTGCATCATCCTTAGAAAATGCGTGGCAAGTAATAGCTCAAATAGTAACCCAGTTTTCTCCTTCTGTTCTTACAGATTTTGTAGTGGGTTATAGAGCAGTTGTTTCGATTATGTTGCTAGGTTATTTTTTGCATTTTATACCCCATAGTATTGAACTTAAATCGCAACAATGGTTTATCAATATCCCCCTGATGGGTAAAACTTCATTTCTCTTAGCAATTATTATTTTGGTTATGCAAACAAAGTCAGCGGGGATACAACCGTTCATTTATTTTCAATTTTAAAACGTTTAGCTCTCCTTTCTTAATACCTGCAAAGGCGGTGTTGTAATCACTGATCTTGAATTTAGCCAACCGATAATTACAGTCAAACTTACTACGCCCAAAGCAACTAGTAATAATTCTAACGCATCAAAACTAAATTGAATTTTAAAGAAGAAGAAAGTAAGAAGCCAACCAGCGCCTAACGATAGCAATACACCTGCTATGGCTGCAAACAATCCGAGATAAGCATATTCTATTAGCGTGATCGATGTTATCTGTTTAGTTCTTGCACCCAGCGTGCGTAGCAAAACATATTCCTTTATGCGAACAAATTTACTGTTGGCTACAGTGCCTGCCAATACAATCATGCCGGTGATAATGCTGAACAGTGAAAGAAAGCGAATAGCAATAGCCACTTTAGCAAACAATTCATTTATAGTAGACAAGATCAATCGCAGATCAACTAATGATACATTTGAGAAAAGATTTACCAACTGTTGTTGAAATTTACTCGACACGAGTGCATCGTCAATGCGCGTAGTTGCCACCCAAATTTGAGGGGCTTTTTCAAGAATGCCAGGAGGGAAAACAAAAATAAAGTTAGGTGGATCTTTAGACCATTCTACTTTGCGTATTCCGCTGATAAAAGTTTTCATTGGCACGCCCTGTATATCGAATACTAAAGAATCGCCAATATCAACTTCTAACGTTTCATGCATGGCTTCGGAGATAGTAACAAAAACGGAATCTTTTCTTGTAGGTTCAAAGCGTTGAAGTTTGCCTTCGAGCAGCGATTCTGATAGTGTTAGGCTATCCCGATAGGTGACCCTATATTCTCGCGTAACAGCCCATTCCGGAATTTTATCAGTAGTGTCACGTTGAATAAATTCTGTTGTCTTTCCCTTCACTTCTGAAAGCCGACACGTAACCATCGGCACTACTTGATTTAAGGGTAATTGATTCTCTTGGATTAATTTCAAAACGCCTTCTTTCTGAGAGGGCTGTATATCAAATAAGATAGTATTCGACTGATTTTTGCCCCCTTGAAACTCTACTTGATGCAAGAGACTTTTTTGAATGATATTCAAAGTTGATAAGATAAATGCACCCAGTCCAATTGAAACAACCAACACTCGCGTTTGATTATTGGGTCTAAATAAATTAGATAACGCATGACGCAAGGTAAACGCTGCCTGATGTGGGAAAAAGCGTTTCGACAAATACAACAACAGCACCCCAATGCCATACAAGCCTCCCAGCACAACGGAAAGGCCAAGAGAAAATAATAAGCCAGTAACAATACTTTGAGTTTGATATGCTGCTGCTATAATTGGAAACATTATAATCAAGAGAAGAGACACCGTTCGGGTTTTAGAAAATACTTTCAGTTGACCAATTTCAGAACGAAGAACACTTAAAGGCGGTACAAAGCGCACTGAAATAAGTGGCAGAACGGTAAACAGCAGCGAGATGATGACTCCAAGTATAAGACCTTCCAGCAGTGCCTCCCACGAAAGTGAAAACTGAAGTTGAGAAGGAATGAAATCTTTAAACACAAGTGGTATTACTTGTTGAATAACTATACCCAAGGCGGCACCTACTAAACTACCCAATAATCCCACACAAAAAACCTGGATAAAATAGATGTTGAAGGCTTGCCAGCCGGAAGACCCCAAGCACCTGAGCAGGGCTACCTCTTCTCTCTTTTCTATGGCATAAATGTGAACCGCACTGGCCACCCCAATACTACCAAGCAATAAAGCCATAAATGCCAGCAGGGCAAAAAATTG
>JANXRR010000408.1 GCA_025356795.1 Bacteroidia bacterium | reverse complement strand
ATGCTTCGTGCTGGCATGAGATTGAGTAAATCCGATGCAACACTTGCCCAGGCCACGGTAAATACCGCCTTTTCTGGGGGTGTGATTGTAAGCAATGCAGACAACGCGGTTATTAAGCATGACGCTAATTATGCTAACGGTATTGGCAACACATTGAACAGTACAGAGGCCGCTAACTATTACCTGGCAGAACCTTTTGTGACAGCATTGAAAAGCACGAGCGATCCTCGCCTTGCAGCTATTGCCCTTCGCTATGTAGGTGCGACTTCGGGCGTAGGCCAAACTGCTGCTGTGGCTACTACAGCTTCTGCTAATCAATTTGGTATGCCGATGGGCAGCGATGATGGAACCGCGCAGACTGCCGCAGTATCCTCTGGCTTAGTTAGTCGATATGCCTACAGTCAGGTCGATCGAAATAGAATGGCTAAACGAGTGGCACCTATGTTCTTGGTGACCGCTGGCCAAACCAATCTTTTATTAGCGGAAGCAAGGTTTAGAGGTTGGATTACAACGGGCACTGCCTATCAATATTTTTCTGCGGGTATAAGTGCCCACATGAACCAGTTGGCCACCTATGATGCGGGCTCAACAGTGGCCGCAGCGGATATTGCTACCTACTTGGCACTTCCTGCCAACGCTTCGCTCGCTGTAGGAACTGAGTTGCAACAGATCAATACACAATACTGGATTGCTTCTTTTTTGAACGGCCCCGAGACTTGGGCCAACTTTAGAAGAAGCGGATTTCCCGTGTTAGCTTCCAATCCTTATCCGGGAAGAACAGTTGCTTTCATCACTCGATTAACGTATCCTCCTAATGAAATTTTGGTAAACGCTGCCAATGTACAGGCAGCAACAACTGCTATTGGTGGCGATAATCTTGATACAAAAGTTTGGTGGAATAAGTAAATTTTAAATCGTGTATAAGTAAAATACCTATGCCTGTCAGGTTTAGCCTGTCGAAACCTTTTAACTTATTGTCTATGAAAAAAAACAACCTGCTACTCATATCGCTATTACTCATAACTTCATTTGCTCAAGCCCAACGCGTGGGTTCTTCACCCGAATATATCAAAGCTTTAACCTCTGAATGGAAAGGCGAACGCTCTGCAGATGGCCGACCACACGTGTCAGACGCCATCTTAGCAGGTTAAAAAATATTTCCATGGAAGAAGCATGGGGTGTGCTGCGCAACAAGGGCTACTTCAACCAATATGAAGGCGATTGGCAAATCATATTCCCTGATAGTGCCATGACGGGAAGAGTAGTTACTGCTCAATATATTCCCCTTCGGCCTGACCTTCAAAATCAAGTGAAGGAGCAAGGTAAGGTGGAAAGTCGCGCGCAAAAAGGAGGGACTAATTCTTGGCCCATTGATGTGCTCACCCCAGGCGATGTGTATGTGGCCGATGGCTATGGCAAGATTGCCGATGGCACGTTGATTGGCGATAACTTGGGCAACGCCATTTTTGCCAAATCACAACGAGGAGTTATCTTTTATGGCTCGGTGCGAGATGTGGAAGGCCTCAGCGAAATCAAAGGCTTTAACGGATGGACAAAAGGTTCTGACCCTTCTTACATTAATCAAATGATGCTTTCAACAATCAACGCACCTATCAGGCTAGGCAGGGCAACCGTGCTGCCGGGCGATGTAGTGTTGGCAAAAAAATATGGAACGATATTCATTCCTGCTCACTTGGTGGAAGACCTTGTGATTACTTCTGAAGTAACTGCTTTGCGCGATGAGTTTGGACACCAGCGCTTGCGCGAGAAAAAATATTTAGCTGGTGAGATTGACAGCGAATGGAGCGAACCAATAAAGAAAGACTTTTTGAATTGGCTCAACAATTATCCCGGCAAATTGCCGATGACCAAAAAAGAACTTGATGACTATTTGAAGAACAGAAATTACTAATATTTGATGCAGCGCAAAAAATTAATGGTGTCAGGTTGGCTTGTCGAAACCTTTTATTGGTCTTTAATAAAATTATAAAACAGCAATTTTCATTCAATTATAAAATCCAAAATCTTAATTCTA
The DNA here is from genome assembly GCA_025356795.1 of Bacteroidia bacterium. Taxonomy (GTDB): domain Bacteria; phylum Bacteroidota; class Bacteroidia; order Cytophagales; family Cyclobacteriaceae; genus ELB16-189. The sequence continues at coordinate 9,852 of JANXRR010000408.1, read as the reverse complement.
AAATATAGAGTATGAAAAGCATCATCCAGCAAATCACCCAACAAAACAAACAACGTGAAGTGCAAGCCGCATTAACAAGACAAGCGGAAATTGATAATCCGATCACTAAAGATAATCGGAGGGACTTTCTCAAAAAGACCGCTCTTGGGGGTATGACGTTCGCAGGCTTGATGGGCTTGAGCTTTGAAGACACGATGGCTCAAACCACCTCCAAAGTTCAAAAGGCTTCGGCTCCATCCGACTTAAAAATAACTGACTTGCGCTATTGCGTTACAACCGTGCTGGGCAAAACGGCCATCCTCCGCATTGATACTAATCAAGGCATTTATGGATTGGGCGAAGTACGCGATGGAGCCGACCCGCGCTATGCTTTGATGTTGAAGAGCCGCATTTTAGGTGAAAATCCGTGTAACGTGGAAAAGATATTCAAAATCATAAAACAATTTGGAGGCCCTGCTCGCCAAGCCGGTGGTGTATGTGGAGTAGAGATGGCGCTCTGGGATTTGTGTGGTAAGGCATACAATGTTCCAGCATGGCAATTATTAGGAGGAAGATACAGAGACACTATCCGGATCTATGCCGATACGCCCGAGGCCAGCAGTCCTGAAGAGCAATTGAAACTCATCAAGTTTCGCACCGAAACGCAAGGCTATTCGTGGTTGAAAATGGACGTATCCATCAACGAGTTGAAAGACATCCCAGGCACGTTGGTCAATCCTAACATCTTTAAGCAAGGCACTAGCCAATGGCAGGGTGGTTATATGGCTTATGCAAACACAAGGCATCCTTTTACAGGAATACAAATCACTGAAAAGGGATTGGACGAGTTGGCGAAAATTGTTGATCGTGTGCGTGGCATGGTGGGCTATGAGATTCCACTCTCCACCGATCACTACGGTCACATTGATGTGAACAATTGTATCCGCTTAGGCAAAGCCCTTGATAAATATCGCCTGGCGTGGTTGGAAGATATGGTGCCTTGGCAATATACCGAGCAACACAAAACGATTACCGAAGCCCTTGAAACACCCACACTCACGGGTGAAGATATTTTCTTGTTGGACGGCTTCAAAGCATTAATTGATAACCATGCGGTGGATATTATCCATCCTGATTTAGCGTCATCGGGAGGTTTGTTGGAAACTAAACGCATTGGCGATTATGCCGAAGAAAAAGGAATTGCTATGGCCATGCACCAAGCAGGCACACCAGTTTCGTTCATGGCGAATGTGCATTGCGCTGCCGCTACACAAAACTTTTTGGCCCTTGAGCATCATTCCGTTGATTTGCCGTGGTGGGAAGGCTTAGTGAAAACCACCGATGGCAGAAAACTGATAGACAAAGGCTATGCACCTGTGCCATTAACAGCACCAGGCTTGGGCATCGAGTTGATAGAAGATGAAGTTAAAAAACATTTACATCCATCAGACACAACTTTTTTCGCGCCAACCAAAGAATGGGATGAGAAGCGCTCACATGATAGAACGTATAGTTAGTTGATTAACCTCATGGCAATAAGGGGAAGCGTCTCACTTTAAAACTAGGTAAATTAGAAATAATGTGGGATTGCTTCGGTTGAACCGGCCTTGCAATGACATTTGCCTATTGTTTAAAGATCCGTTCAAATTGATGATGAAAAGTATCTCACTTTATAAAGTCGCATTGGTAGCAGCGATTATTTTATTGATCACCTCGGTTGCAATTACAGCAACCTCAAGCATTGCCGATGCCGGCATATTCATAATATGCTTTTTCATATGCCTCGCTGTAGTCTTTCGCGGATATGAACAGCTCAAAGGATTTGCTTATTCGGTTGTTATTTTTGCCGTAGTTACAATGGCATTGTACTACCCAAGCTATTTCGTGCAAGTAAATGGGTTCAAGTTTACAATACTGATTCCTTTACTTATACAACTCATTATGTTTGGCATGGGCACTTCGATGAGCGTAAGCGATTTTGTGGCGGTTGCGAAAACACCAAAGGCCGTTTTGATCGGGATATTGGCTCATTTTATTATCATGCCGTTGTTGGGTTTTACCTTAGCTAACTTAAGTGGCTTTGAGCCTGAGATTGCCGCGGGAGTAATCCTCATAGGTTGCTCACCCAGTGGCATGGCTTCCAACGTAATGAATTATCTCGCGAAAGCGAATCTGGCACTTTCCATTACCATCACAGCAATTGCCACGTTGTTAGCTCCTTTGCTTACACCTTTGCTGATGAAATTATTGGCCGGGGCGTTTATCGAAATTAATATGCTTACTATGATGTGGGACATCACCAAAATGGTGATACTGCCCATTGCAGCAGGGCTTTTGTTCAACAAATTATTTCATGGAAAATCGAAATGGTTGGATGCTGCCATGCCACTGCTCTCGATGCTGAGTATTGCATTCATCATCCTCATTATTACTGCTGCCGGAAGAGACAGTTTACTCGACATCGGTTTGAAATTGGTTTTAATCGTTTTGATCCACAACTTATCTGGCTACACGCTTGGTTATTGGTCTGGCAGATTATTTAAAATGCCTGAGCGCGACTGCCGCACCATTGCTATTGAAGTAGGCATGCAAAATGGTGGCTTGGCTTCTGGCATAGCAAAAGGTATGGGGAAAATAGCAACTGTTGGCTTAGCCCCTGCTGTGTTTGGCCCATTGATGAACATCACAGGCTCGATACTCGCTTCGTATTGGCATAGAAGGCCGCCAGAGTAAATAAAACTCAATCAACCAATAATAATTGACATTCTTGTGATATTGTCAATTGCTTATTATCAATTCAATTTCAAAAATTATGAAAAAATACTTCATCCTATTTATTACTTTACTAATCTATTCAGGAATAGTAGCTCAATCTGTAGATGAAAAACAAATTGCCAACGCAGTGGAAGAATTGCGCAAAGCAATGATTGACCCTACACAGGAATCGCTTGATAAAGTTATTTTTTATGAGTTGAGTTATGGTCACTCCAGTGGAAAAATGGACGATAAAGCAAGCTTCATAAGTTCCTTGGTGGAAAAGAGATCCGATTTTGTTTCCATTACTACATCCGATCAAACGATTAAAATAATAAATAAAACTGCAGTGGTCCGCCATAAGCTTATTGGTGAACTTGTCGATAGCGGGAAAACCTCCACTGTTTCCCTTGGCGTGTTGCTTGTTTGGATAAAAGATAAGCACCAGTGGAAACTGCTTGCTAGACAGGCCTTCAAATTGTAGCCGAATTTTTCAAAGCTGTTTCCTGATACTGAAATTTATTTCGACCGCTAATTCAATTCGCCATCGGTTGTATTGATAATTTTTGTTACTTTTCAATTCCTAAACTTACTCTGGCAATGTGTAAGACAGGTAATTTGGTGACACCTTTAACAAAAATTATAGATAGATATGAAACGAAAATTACGTATGGCGATGGTAGGCGGTGGCCTCACTTCTTTTATCGGGCCGGTTCATCGCAAAGCCATTGGCATAGACGGTGAAATTGAATTGGTGGCCGGTGCCTTCAGCATCATCCCCGAAGAATCAACCGCCACAGGTGAAGCCTTGTACTTAGATCCTTCGAGGGTCTATCTCACCTATCCTGAGATGTTTGAAAAAGAAAGCAAGATGCCAGCTGATAAACGTGTGGATTTTGTCTCTGTAGTTACACCCAACCACGTTCACTTCGGCCCTTCAAAGATGGCGTTGGAAAATGGCTTCCATGTGATTGTAGAAAAGCCCATCGCATTTTCATTGGAAGAAGCACAAACACTTAAAAAACTGGTTGATCAAACTGGCTTGGTGCTTGCCCTCACTCACACTTACACAGGCTACCCGATGGTGAAGGAAGCCCGCCACATGGTGCGTTCAGGCGTGTTGGGTAAAATAAGAAAAGTATATGTTGAATATCCGCAAGGCTGGCTATCAAAACCGTTAGAGAAAAGTGGAAACATGCAAGCATCTTGGCGCACGGACCCCAAGCAATCGGGCATGGGTGGTGCCATTGGCGACATCGGCACACATGCAGCTAACTTAGCTGAATACATCACCGACAATAAAATCACAGAAGTTTGCGCTTTGTTGAACACTGTGGTAGAAGGCCGCAGATTAGATGATGATTGCTCTATGTTAGTAAGATTTGACAATGGAGCATCAGGAGTATTGATAGCCACACAAGTAGCTGCCGGTGATGAAAATAATTTGAACATCCGTGTATATGGCGAAAAGGGGGGCTTAGAATGGAAACAAGAAGAACCCAATACGTTGGTAGTAAAGTGGCTTGATAAGCCGAAAGAAATTATGCGTGCTGGCTGGACTTATTTATCAGACGATGCGAAGCGTTTCATCCGCACACCTGCGGGCCATCCGGAAGGCTACTTAGAAGCGTTTGCAAATATTTATAGAGGCTTTACGCAAGCAATTCGCGATTACAAACCAGGCGTAAAAACCGATTATGCCAAATACGATTTTCCCGATGTCGAAGATGGCGTGCATGGCATGACCTTCGTGGAAACTGTTGTGAGATCAGCACAATCAAATGAGAAATGGGTAAAAATTAACTAGACAAAAAGACGTTAGACTAAGACATCACATTTTTCTGTGCAGCTAATGTCTAACTACTAACTTATGAAAACAATACAAGGGCCTGCAATTTTTCTTGCTCAGTTTATGGGCAACGATGCACCTTTCAACAGCTTAGATTCTATTTGCAAATGGGTATCTTCACTTGGTTATAAAGGCATTCAAATTCCAGCTTGGGATAGCCGATGTTTTGATCTTAAGAAAGCTGCCGAGAGCCGAACTTATTGTGATGAATTGCAAGAAACTGTTGCTAAGCATGGGTTGAAAATCACTGAATTATCTACTCACTTGCAAGGTCAGTTGGTGGCGGTCAATCCTGCATATGATGTGATGTTTGATGGCTTTGCCCCGAAAGAACTTCATGGCAAACCCAAAGAGCGCACGGCATGGGCTGTTCAACAACTAAAATACGCAGCACGGGCCAGCAAGAACTTAGGCTTGAATGCACACGCCACCTTCTCTGGAGCATTGATGTGGCATACGGTTTATCCTTGGCCGCAGCGCCCTGCGGGTTTGGTGGAAGATGGTTTTAAAGAATTAGCCAATCGTTGGCTTCCTATTTTGAATACCTTCGATGAGTGTGGAGTTGATCTTTGTTATGAAATCCATCCGGGTGAAGACTTACATGATGGCGTTACCTTCGAACGATTTTGGGAAGCAACAGGCAACCATAAGCGCGCCAATATTTTGTATGACCCCAGTCATTTTGTGTTGCAGCAATTAGATTACCTTCAGTATATAGACTTTTACCATTCGTTCATCAAAATGTTTCATGTGAAAGACGCTGAGTTTAATCCTACGGGAAAAAGCGGTGTGTATGGAGGTTATCAAGAGTGGATCAACCGTCCTGGAAGATTCAGGTCGCTTGGCGATGGCCAAGTTGATTTTCAATCTATCTTTTCCAAGCTGGCACAATACAACTATGCAGGGTGGGCTGTGCTTGAATGGGAGTGCTGCATTAAACATCCAGAACAAGGAGCGCAAGAGGGTGCACCATTTATTGAGGACCACATTATCCGGGTAACAGAAAAAGCCTTTGATGACTTTGCTTCAACAGGGAAGGACTCAGAATTTAATAGACGAATACTAGGGATTAGCTAATATCTAACCCCTGACCTTAAATTTGACAAACAATTACATACCAATAACATACCAATAACAATGAAAAAAGTAATCTACTCATCAATCATTTTGTCAACCTTATTAATTGCCGCTTCGTGTGGAGGTGGTAAGACAGAATCCAAAAACAAGGAGGAGTATGTGGCGAATGAATCAACCGAAGCGGTGGCTTCTGGTGGCGGAGATGCCATTGCTGCGGGCGAAGCTCTAGTAAAAACAAGCGACTGTAAAACATGCCATCATAAAACAAACAAAATTATAGGCCCATCTCATGCCGATGTTGCCAAGAAATATGATTTCACCAAAACCAATGTAGAATTGTTGGCAAGCAAAATTATTAAAGGTGGCACTGGTGTTTGGGGCGAAATTCCAATGACTGCTCATGTAGATCTATCTCAAGCCGATGCCGAGAAAATGGCGAGGTATGTTTTATCGTTGGATGGAGAGACTGAGCATTAAATCACTGAACGGTTATCTGTATTGGCTTTCGTTATTCGTAATTTCTAATTTGTAATTGATTTCTTTAATTGAACCTCTATGAAAATCTTAAGTGTACTCATTCTATTTTGTGTTTCATTCGTTGCCTCTCAAGCCCAATCTTTGAATAAATTAACCGCTGCCGAGAAAAAAGACGGATGGAAACTCTTGTTCGATGGCCAAACTACAAAAGGCTGGCGAAGCTTTAACAGCGATAAAATTGGTGCGGCCTGGAAAGTAAAAGACGGAGCAATTTATCTGGATACTTTGCAGAAGGATGCTGGCGATATTATTACCACAGGTGAATTTGAAAATTATGAGCTTTCACTAGAGTGGAAAATTCAAGCGTGCGGAAACAGTGGTGTGATCTTCAACGTGCAAGAAGGTGACAAATATGATCAGGTTTGGAAAACTGGCCCAGAGATGCAAGTATTAGATAACGCCTGTCATCCAGACGCGAAAATAATTAAACATAGAGCAGGCAATCTTTACGATTTGATCGAAAGCAAAACAGAAACTGTAAAACAAGCAGGCGAATGGAATTTAGCCAAGCTTATCTCAAACAAAGGCCATCTTGAAATATGGCTTAATGGAACCAAACAAGTAGAAACACAAATGTTTACCCCTGAGTGGGAAGCACTCATTAAAGGAAGTAAATTCAAAGACATGCCCGACTTTGGTAAATCCAAGAAGGGTAGAATTGCCCTGCAAGATCATGGCGACATGGTATGGTATAGAAACATAAAAATAAGAACACTTTAAACGTAATTGCGAAGGCGTTTCGATCGAAGCAATTTGAATTGATGCGGGTCGTTTCGTTCCTCGCCAATGAAGGAAACCTTCAATTAAACTATCAATAATGGATAACCATTTACCATCAACGAATAACAACCAATAAACCATGCGCATCACTTTCCTACTCCTCATCACCTCCGTTTTATTGCTTCAATCTTGTTCTCAAGAGAAGCCAAAAATTCTTGTGTTCTCAAAGACCAAAGGCTATCGCCATGAGTCAATCAAAGCGGGTAAGGCAGCATTGATAAAGATGGGAGCAGAGAAAGGCTTTGATGTCGATACAACCGAAGTATCAAATGTATTTGTTGAAGATAGCTTGAAGAAATACAAAGCCGTTATTTTCTTGAGTACTACAGGCGATGTGCTCAATCAAGCGCAACAAAATGAGTTTATGCGCTTCATTCAAGCAGGCGGAGGGTATGTGGGTATCCATGCAGCTGCCGATACAGAATATGATTGGTGGTGGTATGGCAAACTGGTGGGCGCATACTTTAAAAGTCACCCCGAGCAGCAGGAAGCCAAGTTTAAGAAAGTAAAGGACTTTGGGAAAGGAACCGAATTACCTGCTGAATGGGTTCGCAAAGATGAACTGTACAACTACAAGAAAATTTCCACTGAAATAAACGTATTATTTAACCTCGATGAGACTTCTTACAAAGGAGGAGAGAATGGCGAAAATCATCCAATAGCGTGGTATCACGATTTTGACGGAGGCCGCTCTTTTTATACAGGTATGGGGCACACCAATGAATCTTATGCCGACCCGTTGTACTTGGATCATGTTTATCAAGGCGTTCTTTATGCGATTGGTGATAAGAAGTTAGATTGGTCGAAAGCAAAAGCAAAGCATGTTCCTGAAGAAAATAGATTTACAAAAGTTGTGTTGGGTTTCAACTTTAACGAGCCAACGGAAATGGACATTATGCCCGATGGCCGAGTCATGTTTCTTGAACGCAAAGGAGGCATCAAGTTGTATGATCCTAAAAAAGATTCCATTAAGTTGATAAATACCTTTAATGTTTGGACAAAGTTTGAAGATGGCATGTTGGGCTTGGCTCATGATCCCGATTTTGAGACGAACAAGTTCATGTACATCTACTATTCACATCCCGAAAAATCGGCCAACGTGCTTGCGAGATTTGTGTTCGATGGAAATAAAATTGATCAGGCTTCTGAAAAGATCATTTTAGAAGTAGCCACACAACGAGAAACCTGTTGCCATACGGGTGGTTCAATTGTATTTGATAAGAATAAAAACTTGTATGTTTCATCGGGCGATAATACAAGTCCTTTTGAATCCGATGGCTTTAGCCCAACTGATGAAGGAACTGGCCGCTCACCTTTTGATGCTCAAAAATCATCAGGAAATACAAATGATCTGCGCGGAAAAATAGTACGCATCCACCCCGAGGCAAATGGCACATACACCATCCCGGAAGGAAATCTATTCCCGAAAGGCGAACCAAACACCCGCCCCGAAATTTATGTGATGGGCAATCGCAATCCATATCGGATTTCTGTCGATCAGCATACTGGCTTTTTGTATTGGGGCGAAGTTGGACCTGATGCTGGTGAAGATAAAGAAGGCAGAGGCCCCCGTGGCTACGATGAAATTAACCAAGCTCGAAAGGCTGGGTACTTTGGCTGGCCTTATTTTGTAGGTGGAAACTATGCTTACAACGAATATGATTTCCAACAAAAGACTTCGGGCGCGAAGCACGATCCGCTAAAGCCAATCAATAATTCCCCCAACAATACGGGCAAGAAAGAATTGCCTCCAGTTGCTGCTCCGTTTATTTGGTATCCTTATGCCGATTCGCCCGACTTTCCATTGGTAAAAAAAGGTGGAAGAAACGCTATGGCCGGCCCTGTCTATTACTCGGAAGATTTCAAGGGCAAGGAAGGGGCGTTTCCCGATTACTTTGATGGTAAGCTTATTGGCTACGATTGGATGCGCAATTGGATGCGATTAATAACCATGAATGAACAAGGTGACATTATGGATATTGAACCATTTATGGATAATACTACTTTTAATAACATGAGCGATATGGCCTTTGGGCCTGATGGAAAATTATACATTCTAGAATATGGAACAGCGTGGTTCAAACAAAATATGGATGCGCGCTTATCACGGATAGATTTCAATAAAGATAACCGGTTGCCCGTGGCTAAGTTAAAAGCTGACAAGTTATCGGGTGCAGTTCCTTTGGTGATCAAGTTTTCTGCGAAAGAAACAATCGACCCTGATGGAGATAAAATAAGTTATGAATTAGCTTACAATGATCAGGTATTGAAGTCAGAGACAGGTGACTTTGATGTTACTTTTGAGAAGGCCGGTATTTATCGCGCTAAGCTAAATGTGGTTGATGCTAAAGGTTCTAAATCTTCAGACGAAGTTGTTATTGTTGCGGGCAACGAACCACCAACAATAAAAATTGAAGTTACCGGAAATAGTATGTTCTATCTTGCGGGAGGGTCAGCAAATTATTTAGTAAGTGTGTTGGATAAAGAAGATGGGGGTACAGATGACGGAAAAATTAAGGCGTTTCGTGTAAACGTTACTGTTGATTTCCAACCACAAGGATATGACAAAACTAAAATTGCTCAAGGTCATCAACGAGCCGAGTTACCGGGAAAACTCTTGATTGCTGAAAGCGACTGTAAATCGTGCCATACGATAGATCAAAAATCTGCCGGGCCTGCTTATCGCACTATAGCGAAAAAATATAAAACCGATACACGTGCTATCGAGGTGCTTTCAGATAAAATACTGAAAGGTGGCTCAGGTGTTTGGGGTGAAGTAGCCATGGCCGCGCATCCGCAGTTAAACAAAGAACAAACCACTCAAATGGTAGAATATATTTTAACCTTGGTTGACGAGAAAAAAGTGGCGAGCCTTC
>JANXRR010000396.1 GCA_025356795.1 Bacteroidia bacterium | reverse complement strand
CTATCAGTTGGAAGCACGGTGCAAGCAAATATGCCAACATACGGAGGTCAAAACTATTTATTAAATGCGTATGCAGATAATGATCTTCGGCATAAAATTATTGGTTACGTAAACTATAGGTTAAATTATGATATAGCAGGAGGTTTTGGAGGGTCCACTATGTTTACACTAGGTCTTTCTGCACTGAGCGGAAGCAAATTGTCATACACCCTTGGTGGAACAGACTTAAATGGAGATGGTCAAGGCAATGACTTGATCTACGTTCCTAAAAGTGCCAGCGAATTAAGCTTTGCCCCCCTTACCGTTGGAACGGGAGCTTCGGCAGTTATTTATTCATCTGTTGATCAAGTGTCTGCTTTTGAAAAGTACATTGAAAACAATGATTATTTGAAGTCAAGAAGAGGCCAATATGCAGAACGCAATGGTGATGCATTACCTTGGTTAAACCGTTGGGATTTTACAGCCCTTCAAGAGTTTAACTTTAAGAATGGCCCTAATGGCAAAAAACATACTATTCAAGTGAGGTTAGATATTCTTAATGTTGCCAACTTACTAAATGATAAGTGGGGTGTTTTCTGGAATTCTACGGCATCGGTAAACGGACAGCCTGCGCCACTTACGTTAGCTACCGCTGGAACAGGCAGCACAACCTCTGGTTTTGATACTGCCGGAAAACCAATCTATAGAATAGCTACACAGACGATTACAAATTCGGATGGAAGCAACTCAGTTATATTGTTGAGAGACTCGTATGTAAAAAGTATTGCGGTTGGTAGCGTATGGCAGGCTCAACTTGGCCTTCGCTATATCTTCAATTAATATCTTACGTTCTATCTAATAAAAAGGCGACCCTGATGGGTCGCCTTTTTTATTTTCTGATGAATGATTACCTTCAATCATGATCAGGCAAGTAGGCTCACTTTTTCTAGTGTCACTCGTAGGATTGCTGGCGTGCCAGCCAAAGCAGGAAGCACCTAACTTTGTTACCGAACCAAGTGTTACATTTGATTTAGATGCCATAAAGAAACGCGGGTATATTCAAGCCGTGCTCGATAACAATTCGGTCAGCTATTTTATATACAAAGGCAACCCAATGGGTTATGAATATGAGCTTCTTCAACGCCTGGCAGGGTATTTAAAAGTAGATCTTAAAATAAAAGTTATTGCAAGTATTGATGAAGCTATTGATCTTCTCAACACGGGTGAAGCTGACATTATAGCTTTTCCATTAACGATAACAAAGGATCGGACCGAATACATGGCATTTACGGAAGCTCATTATGTAACTACTCAGGTGCTCATTCAAAATAAGAAATCAAAAATTATACAAAGCCCTGTTGAGCTGGTAGGACAAGAAGTATATGTGAAAAGGGGATCTTCCTTTAAGACCAGATTGCAGAATTTGTCCGAAGAAATAGGAGGAGAAATAATTATAAAGGAGGACAGTATCGAAGGCGAAACAGAATCGCTCATACAAAGTGTGGCAGATGGAAAAATAAAATTTACAGTAGCGGATAAGACCATGGCAATTGTTAACTCATGGTACAATCCCAACCTCGATATAGATGTACCCATAAGCTTACCACAGCAGATTGGTTGGGCGGTGCGTAAGAACAGTCCGCAGCTCTTAAAAGCAACTAACGCCTGGCTCAAAGGAATTAAAACCAGTGCTGTTTTTCAAGTTATCTACAACAAGTATTTTAATAACCCTCGCTTTGCTATCATCGCCAATACAAGTGCCTATTCTTCACTTTCTGGCAATAAGCTTTCTCCTTTCGACAAGGAAATAAAGGAGGGTGCTAAAATCCTGAATTGGGATTGGCGTTTACTAGCCTCTGTAGTGTATCAAGAATCAAATTTTAATCCTTCTGTAAAATCATGGGCTGGTGCAATAGGTTTGATGCAGGTGATGCCCGAAACGGGCGAATATTTTGGTGTATCTAATATTGAAGATCCACTGGCTAACATAAAAGTGGGGGTTAGGTTCCTTAAATTTTTAGATACTGAATTAGCGAAGACGGTCACCGATTCAACTGAGCGTATGAAGTTTGTGCTGGCATCTTATAATGTAGGGCTATCGCATATTATAGATGCCCGTAAGCTGGCCAACAAATATGGAAGAAGCCCGGTAAAGTGGGATAATAATGTGGCTTATATGTTAAGTCAGAAATCAAATCCTAAATACTATCGCGATCCTGTTGTTGTGGCAGGTTATTGCCGATGTTATGGCCCAATTGTGTATGTGAAAGATGTACTTAATCGGTTTGAAGAATACAAGATCCACATAGAATGATAGATGAAACGGTAGTTCTATTTTAATTTCAGATGAAGGGTTTCGCCCGAAATACTTCACAGTACCTAAAGTTTTGTAAATGATCAGGTAAGATTTTCAATTTCTAAATTTGGGATATGAGTTGATTTAAATCCAATTCTTCCCAACGCTCTGCAATATGAGGTTGCTTCATTACTTTATCCATTATTTTTTTTTGCTTTTGCCCAATGGAATAGGCTTGAGAGTAGCGGATGTCATCTTTAAAAGTCACCATGGTGTAAAGCGGGATCCACTGCTGGGGATATAACAAATGAAGTTTGGCTTCTATTTTTTTCCGTAACAAGAAATTCTCATCTGCCACTAAGTCGCTCATTTCAGTAAAGTTATCAAGTGCCAATTGGGCAATGGCGTCAGCATCGGGCTTGCGTAAGAATTGAAAGGCTAAAAGCACCTTGGTCCAATCGTCATCAAACTCGTTAAGTAAATCATTCAAGATCCTACAGTCTTCAAAACCCGCATTCATTCCTTGTCCGTAAAACGGAACAATGGCATGGGCTGCATCACCAATAAGTAAAGTATTATTTTTTACCCAAGGATAACATGTTATTGTAACTAACGATGCTGCAGGGTTCGCATAAAAGTCGTTCAAATAATGAGGCATCAAGTGAATGGCATCTGGAAAAGTGCTTTCAAAAAACGATTTAACTTTTGATTTGGTGTCGAGCGATTCAAAAGAAAGACCGCCTTCAAATGGAAAGAACAGGGTGCATGTAAAACTTCTGTCAGGATTGGGTAAAGCAATCATCATAAAACTTTCACGTGGCCAAATGTGGAGGGAGTTTTTATCTAATTTGAATTGGCTTGCGTCTCCTGCTGGTATATGAAGTTCTTTGTAGCCATGCTTAATATATTCCTGAGAATAGTTGAACCGATCAGTGATTTGCATGGCCTGACGAACAGCCGAGAAAGCGCCATCACTTCCTATAATAAGATCAAATTTTACGTGTAAGATTTCAGAAGAACCAGTTGTTGGTTGTTGATTGGTGGTGAACCGTTGTAGTGTTAACTGTGTTTTTTCAAGATCTATAGATAAACACCGATGTTCAAAAAAAAGGACTGTGCCCAATTTCTCAGCTTCATTCATCAACACAACATTCAAGTTACTTCGCGAAATGGAATTGATATACTGTCCTTCCGTTCCGTATGGCTGATAGGTAAGTTTACCTTCCCTGTTGTGCATGGTGCGCCCATGCATAGGGATGGCAACGTTCTTTAACTCTTCAGCTAAACCTACTTCGTTTAGCGCCCGTATACCACGAGTGCTCAAGGCAAGATTAATTGAACGGCCGGCTTCATATCCCTTTTGGCGCATGTCAGCTCTTTGCTCGAAGACAGAAACTTTATACCCTCTCTTAATTAAATAAATTGATAAGAGTGAACCTATTAAACCGGCTCCAACAATGGCAATGTGTTTTTCTTTGGAAATCATTTTTTATTTAGAAGGCTCACAAACAATTCTGAAAATCTAAATACATCTTCAAAGGTATTATACAAAGGAACAGGCGCCACGCGAATTACATCAGGTTCTCGCCAGTCAGCTATTATTCCTTTTTTATGGAGTGATTCAAAAACTTTTCTGCCATTCTTTTTCATGAGTATAGATAGCTGACATCCCCTCTCAGAAGCCTTCATGGGTGTTATTATAGTAAAGTTATCGTGTGAGGCGTCCTTTAAAAGAAATACTAAGTAGCCAGTTAGTAAGTTGCTTTTCTGTGTCAAAGCTTTCATTCCCGCTTCCTCAAAAATATCAAGCGAAGCAAGCTGCGATGCACCAGCCAAGATAGGAAAATTGGATACCTGCCAGCCATCAGCACCCACCATAGGCTTAAATCCTTTTTTCATTTGAAA
>JANXRR010000369.1 GCA_025356795.1 Bacteroidia bacterium | reverse complement strand
TTATCATCATGTAATCCAAGATGCTTATCGGCTACTTCGCTGAAGACACTGCGAAAGTCGGTAGTCACCGCTAAGTCACGGCCATCTTCTAGGTTCTCAATAGCTAGTGATTTTATGTTGCCATGTACCTTGCCGCCCTCCACATCATTGCCCACAATGAATGCACAACTGGCACGGCCATGATCTGTGCCCCCAGTTCCATTTTGTTTAACCGTGCGCCCAAATTCAGTCATAGTCATAAGTGTTACATCATCTTGCAATTGACCAAGGTCATTCCAAAAAGCACTGATGCTATTACTCAAATCTGCTGCATTGCGGGCAAATACTCCCTTATCAGTGCCTTGATTAAAATGTGTGTCCCATCCTCCACTTTCCGCGAAAGCGACCTCTAATCCAACATCCATTTTTATCAATTGGCAAATCTGCTTTAACGCATTACCCAGTGGCGAAGTGGGATAGACCACATCGTTTGAAGGCTTATAATTTTTTACATCTGCTTTTTGTAACATCTTGATTGCTTCAAAGCTTTCTTTACCAGTTTGTTTCAATAAATCATCACTAGTTTGATCATAGAGTTCTTCAAAACTCTGGGCGGCCATATTAGTGCCAATTTTGTTCCCTTTCATTTGAATGGCAAAATCATTCAAGTTGCTAATGGCAACCGCAGGATTATCGCCATAAAAAGATCGTGGTAAACTGTTAGTTAAACTTACAGCGCGAAACGGACTGACATCATGCCCCAACAAACCCGAGGCACGGTTTAACCAACCGCTGGAAGTGCCTTTGTTAAAAGGCGTACCGCTTTCCATATAATCTTGCGCATCGAAATGGCTGCGGCTATTATTAGGCGAACCCATGCCATGCACTATAGCCAATTGTTTATTTTTAAAAAGTTGCTGAAAGGGCTGGAACCCCGGATGCAAACCGAATTTTCCATCGAGATCAAACAAAGTTCCTTTGGTGTCGGCATTCATAAACAACGAAGGGCGAGCTTCCTTCAAGTATTGATCGGTAAATGGAGTTACTGCCATCAATCCATCCATTGCTCCACGTTGGAAAACACACACAAGTATTTTATTTTTTATATAAGGGTTGAACTTTTTTGATTGAGCAGCTGCCAGGCTGATGAAAGCTGGCACTCCTCCAACACCAATACCGAATAAGGCGAGACCGCTTGCCTTGACAAAAGCTCTTCTTGAAACCATAAAATTAGATTTGCACCATTTGACATGGGAAAGCGAAATAGGTTTAGTTTTGATACAGAAATCATTTTTGTTGTTTCATTATATTTTATTTCGTGTTAAAAGAGTTTGTTTGAGAGGTGATTTTAATTAAAAAACTCCTAGAAATAGAAAGTGAGTGAAGAAAAATAAAAGAAGTAATACTAACATGATTAGATAGTGCAGAGCTCATTAAAAAAATTAAAGATTGAATCACTAACCCAAAGTCAGGTTTGGAAATTTAGATAGGAATAATCTTTCCTTACTTGCACTTGACTAAATTTATTTCTTTAATAATTAATGGGTATTTAATTTCCCATAGTACCCCTTCTCCTTTAATTGTTGTGCGGTGAGTTGAATAATGTTGACATCGATTTTTATTGGTAAAAGTGGAGCATTCAACGAATCTGTTTTTACATTCACAATGGCATCTACTACATCCATACCTTTAAATACTTGACCGAAAATTGTATAGTCACCATCCAACCGAGTCAAGCCCTTTTTATTTTGCACAATGTAAAACTGGCAACCAGCAGAAAGCTTTTCAAAATTGTTATCCCGGCCTGCACCCACGGCCCCATAAATGTGTTTTAATTTTGAATTGAATTCTGGCTTAATCAAAAAGGGGGATTTAGAAAAACCTTCAGGTGTATCAGGGCAACCACCTTGTGCCACAAAATTATTTATCACACGATTGAAGGTAAGTGAATCCCAATAACCTGCATTGGCCAATGTTATAAAATTTTTCTTATGGTTGGGTGTCTCATCGTATAGCCAAAAAAGTATTTCACCTTTCTCAGTTTTTATTTGCCCGATAAAATAGATAGCATCTTTCATTTGAAATGAAAAGGCCAGTAAGCTGATCAATAAAAATAATTTTCTCATGAGCATGTTTGTATTAGGTTCTAATTTAAGTTAAGATTAGTACTTTTAAACAAATTTAGAATCTGACAATTCATGAAATTCCTTTGTATCACCCTTCTCGCTTTTATTCTTTTTGTTTCTTGCTCTAGTCCAACAAAAGATAAAGAAGAAAAAGTAAACACTGATTTAATTGGTTATGAACCCGTAAGAACTTTTCCGCATGATCCATTGGCTTTCACTGAAGGATTGCTTGTTCACCAAGGAAAACTATTTGAAAGCACCGGGCACTTTGGCACTTCTTGGATAGCTGAAGTTGAACTTTCAACTGGCAAGCAAAATAAAAAGATAGAACTTGATAGTAAGTATTTCGGAGAAGGTATCTGTATTGTAAATAATAAACTGTATCAACTCACCTACCAAACAAATGTTGGGTTTGTTTACGATCTTAAAACATATAAAAAATTAAGTGAATTTAATTATACCTATGAAGGATGGGGCATGACAACGGATGGCAAAAACATACTAGTAAGTGATGGCACATCAAAAATTCATTTCCTCGATACTGTAACACTGAAAGAAACAAAAATTATTTCCGTTACCTATCAAAATAATCCTTTGAAAGAAATCAATGAATTAGAGTGGATCGACAGTTTTATTTATGCTAATCAATGGCAAACAAATTACATTCTTAAAATAGACCCTTCCACGGGCAAGGTTGTAGGAAGAATGGATTTTAACTCACTCGCGCAAAAAGTAAAAAATTCATATCCTGAAGCAGACGTGCTTAACGGCATAGCTTACGAAGCAAAAACAAAAACACTACTAATAACGGGCAAGCTCTGGCCTGTGATGTATGCAATACGATTTAAGTGATTGTCAGGTTGTATTTAACGAAACCAACCATTATAACCTCACTTTGATCAAATACCGGTGATCAATGAATTGCTGTCGTGTGGATGGTCTCACAAAATTGATCGACAATTTGGAAATGTGGAAGTGATCAAAAACTTTCTCTTCTACTATTTTCATTCCTGATTGACTAATTTCTTCTCTTCCTTTGTCTTCCGTATAAATCCAAGTCACTTTGCCACTCCACTCTTTTTGAATAGAACTCAAGTCATGGTATTCAGGAATTATTCTTTTACTAAAAAAATCAGTTCCATAACTTCCCACTTCTTTAAAAGCAACGTAGTTAGTTGACTCTGGAGTTGCGGCAACAAACTGTGCGGCTTTACTTGCTGACGCGTAATTTGAAAGCTGTGGATAAAAGCTTACGTTCAACAAAAAGTTAAGGGTTACTGCACTTATCACCGATGGAAGAAATACTTTTTTAAAATCATCTTTGCCTTTGAATACCAATCCAAGCATAAAGATTAAACCCACTCCCCAAATTATCCAACTAAAAAAATTAGAAGTCGGAAAACATAAGCCATTCAATAAAAAGCCCAGTATAAAAAGAAGTGAACAGACAAATAATTGCACATACCTGAAAATTGTTGTACCCATTGCTTTAGGCGAATCAATAATTTGATGAAGGTAATAACCTGTGCTAATTGCGGCTAACGGAAGTATTACAAAAATGTAATGTGGCAGCTTGTAATGTGACAATGAAAACGCGATAAATGGAAAAATAAATCCTCCCCAGGTGACAGCCTCTTCATGTACGTTAAATGTAAATTTTGTTTTTACTAATCGCATGGTAGCTCGCACCCATGAAACAACAAACAGCACGCACCATGGCAAGAAGGCCCATAAAAATGTATGGGTAAAAAACAAAACAGTGGTGTCGTCTTTCCAATAATTTTCCCCAGTAAGGCGGCCAAAGCTTTG
>JANXRR010000347.1 GCA_025356795.1 Bacteroidia bacterium | reverse complement strand
TTTCAGCAAGATTTTTTCGCAGGCTGGTGCTAATCAGTTGAAAGATGTTTTACCTGATGAGTTTTTAGAAAGACGAATTAGTTTGATCAAACTTTCTTTATTTGAACTTACCGAAACTCTCATTGAAATTTTTGAAATAGGAAGGAAAGGAGAGGAGCTTGCTTACCTTCAAGCGTTTCAAGATTTAGTGTTGGAGTTTTCTCAACAAGAGAAGAATGATCTCGCTTTTTTTCTGGAATGGTGGGAAGAAAACAAAGCTAAGAAATCTATTCAAGTAGCTGGTAACATTGATGCAGCAAGCATTTATACAATCCACCGATCAAAGGGTTTGCAGTTTCGATTTGTGATCATTCCATTCTGCACATGGAAGTTGGATCATGAAATACCTCCGTTGCTTTGGTGCAAAACAGATGAAGCACCATTCAATCAGTTAGGGCATGTGGCAGTGCGCTATTCAATTAAGTTGAAGAAGAGCTTTTTCAGAGATGAATATGAGAAGGAATTTTCAAAAGCCTATCTCGATAATCTTAATTTACTGTACGTAGCGTTGACTCGCGCGGAGGAAGGTTTAATCGTATTTGCGCCAAAACCGAAAAAGAATATACGCATCAAAACTGTTGGCGACTTGATGTATCACACGATCAGGCAAACAAATCTATCGGATCAGTTTGACATAGTTACTAACATTTTTCAGCGAGGTGAAATGAAATTATTACACCAGTCAGTGGATCAAAATAAAATCAAGGCAGTTGATTTGGATCATTATGCTACTAACGATTGGCGAAAGAAATTGGTGATCAAAAGAGAAGGTACTTCTTTCTTTCAAGTTGAGGTAACTGAAACTAGGCAACGGATTAACTACGGCTTGTTAATGCATCGGGCACTCTCTATGATTCATACGAAAGATAACGTGGATGAAGTGTTAAACAAATTGAATAGAGAAGGAATTATTCAAAAAGAGGAGATAATATCTCTAGGGATTAAACTTAGTTCTATGCTTGCGCATCCCGTCATTGGAAATTGGTTTGCAAAGGAGTGGCAAGTGAAGACCGAAGTTTCAATTATTACTCACGATGGAAAGCAACCACGACCGGATCGAGTGATTATAAAAAATGTAATGCACAAGGGAGTACAAAAACAAAAGGCAATTGTGATTGACTTTAAGACGGGTGTAAAAACGAGTAGCGATCGAAGGCAAGTAGAAGATTATTCATTTACGTTAAGCCAGATGGGTTATATGGATGTGGAGGCCTTCTTGCTTTATCTGGAGACGATGGAAGTTGTGCCTGTGGTAAGTAAAATGAATTTGAGTTTGTTTTAATTGTAGCATGTGAAACCATTTCTTAAAGAACTTGCTGAAAAACTACTTGTTAGGCATTCGAAGCTTGACGAGCTAACTATTGTCTTCCCGAATAGACGTGCTGCGTTGTTTTTTAGAAAGTACCTCGCGGAGATTGTAGACAAGCCAATTTGGTCGCCAGCCCTTATCAGCATTGAGGAGTTGTTTGCTCAGCATGCTGAGTTGCAAGAGTGCGATCGGCTTGATTTGATTTTCAGATTGTTCAACGTGTATCGTGATGTGATGCAAAACGATGAAACGTTTGATCAGTTTTATTTCTGGGGTGATATGCTGATCCGTGACTTTGATGAAGTGGATAAATATTTGGTGAATGCTCCGTTGTTATTTAAAGACTTGAGCAAACTTCGTGAGCTCGATGAGAGCTTTGATTACCTCACCGATGAACAAAAGGATTTCTTGAAAGATTTTTGGCGCAACTTTCAAGAGAAGCCCATCGGTAGTAAAGAGGAATTTCTAAAGGTGTGGCGTGGCCTTCCTAAAGTATATACTGAATTTACCAAGGCGTTGCAGAAAGAAGGCTTGGGTTATGAAGGCATGATCCATCGGCACGTGGTTGATAAGGTAAGGAAATCAAAAGAAGAGGCAACAGCCCATCAACATATAATCTTTGCCGGCTTCAACGCGTTGACAGCATCCGAAGAAATTTTGATGAGCTATTATGTCAGTCATGGTGCTCATGTCTATTGGGATGTCGACACATATTATTTTGACAACATACACCAAGAAGCAGGACACTTCTTTCGTGCGTATAAGAATCATACAAT
>JANXRR010000337.1 GCA_025356795.1 Bacteroidia bacterium | reverse complement strand
ATATCATTAATGATTTTTGCCAACCAAGGTGTGTAAGATAAAGCACCCCCATAACCTTTGTCGATAAATGCAAGCTTGGCGGCATTCCAATAAGCAGAATTTACATCGGGTGATGTGGCCACGCCCGCATCGCCCAAACCTGCGGCACGTGAATCGGGTGTAATACCCAAAAATGGTACAGCTGTGGTTATCACTTTGTTGTCATTACCTTGACCCAGTAAAATCTGTGCGAAGGAATGGGTAATCCCCCCATAGGAAATGAGAACTAAAATCAGAGGAAAATTCTTCATGCGCAACTTTATATAGGGGTTAAAGATAATCAATTAAGAATAATTAGACGGGTAGATTGTTCGTTTTTAGAACCATCAAGCAATGAACGCACCGAAAGGCGAGCCAAGTATACGCCATTCGCTAATTTATTTCCGTTCGCACCTGTGCCACTCCATTCGGTTAAAATTACTCGGTAGGGGCTGCCTACAATGCTGAACTGCTGGGAGTTTTGCAATTGCCCCATTAAATCAAAGATTTGTAAGGAAGCTTCTATATCTTCACCCGGCCTACTGTGCACAAACTGAATAGTTGCGCGCTCATTATCTGGATTGAATGGATTGGGATAATTGTAGAATTGATCTATCACTATTCCGTTACCATCGGTTACTACAAAATCAATGGTTGAGCTGGCGGTATTATGGTAAGTGTCTGAGGCACTTAATTGAATTTTATGTTTACCTTTTGTTAGCCCTTCAAGCGGAAATGAAAGCGTGCCACTTGAGAATGTATTTTTATCGGCCACGTAATAATCATTTATTACGTAGGTCAACGTGTCGTCCAGAATAGCACGTAAACTTTTGTTTGAGTTTCGGTTAGAGATAGTGATACCACTAGTGTCATTAAGTTTAGCAACCAACGTTGTGTTGGGGCCAACAAGGCCGCCACTCACATAGCTTGTGTCTCCCATAAAAAGTTGAATTGCTGGCGGAGTTGTATCAGCAACGGCATTTAATTCATTCAATCCAAGTTTAATGGCAGGAACCCCACCACTTGACTGAAGTCCATTGGAAGTGCTGGCAAACAAACTCAGTTTAGCATTGCCAATGGTAGCTTCAATACTTTTAGGCACAACCAATTCTAGTTGAAACGTTCCTTTTTCCACCGCTGCCTTGCCACGGAACAAAGCATTATCACGCGCGGAGTAAGTGAACACAGGATTTTCATCACCCAATGTATTGATCAGCTCCTCCTTATCCAGAAGGGTAACTTCTATAGTTCCAGAAAAATCAGATGCCTTTTGTGCTCCTGATCTTATTTCGCCTTTGATAACGACAACCGACAAAGCACGCAAGGTGTCTGAGTTGTTTTTAGTTTTGACTGAGGTAACTACTGCCTGGTACTCGGCAAAAGCAAGCTTCATGGAAGGATCTCCCAACAAAGAAAAATTTCTGTTAGAGATACCACTAATACTCTTGTTTTTTGTGTCGCGAAAAATTGTGCCCAGCGTTCGATATTTGCCATTTGATTTAACAAAAAGCGCATCGTAAAATGCTTGGTTAATAGTGAAGTTTGTACTTGAATAAACAGGTCTTGATGTTGTTACCAAGCCAATGCCCCCGCCTCTTCTTTGCAACAGGATTTTTTCGCCTGAAGAAATCAAAAAGGGATTGTCGTGACGGCCAAACTCGCACGTAGCCGTAACAAACAATGGGTAGCGGGGGCCGTTCTTCCAATCTCTAATTACATCCTCATCAAGCACGCGCTCTTGCATCCACACTTGTTCAGAGCCGTGCCCTGTGTAGTTAATAATGACAGCTCCATCTTTTACAGCCTTACTAATTGCCGCCTTCATATCTGGCGATAACTGTCCACTGGGTTTTGTTAGTTGCTTGTATGCATCTAAATAAATTTTCTTCGTATCAAATTCTGGATAGGACAAGTTTACTGTTGTGGCTAGTTGATCTGCCTGCCCTTGATGAATATTGTAATCTCCATCATCAGCCACGAAAATAAATTTCTTTTGCCATGTGCCAACAGAATTACTAGCATCGTACTCAATCAATTTATCCACAACATTTTGATGTAATTTTTGAGATAAATCTTCCATCTGAGCCTCTAACTCTTGAATTCGATCTTCACGTTGTGAGGAATGAGTGGGAGAAGACGAATTTGAGTTGGGCGTATTACTATTGGAACTATTGAGTCGTTTCTTTGAGCC
>JANXRR010000313.1 GCA_025356795.1 Bacteroidia bacterium | reverse complement strand
GCCTGCACCTACAGCTCCTCTAAATGATTACAATGGCGTGAATGCAGGAGTAGTTGACCCGGGTGCAAGCATTGGAGAGACTTGGACACAAGCGGCCTATAATAACGATTATGAGGGGTACCGTATTACATCCTTGAAATGCTGGATTATTAAGAATTTTATAAATCAAGAATCAACAATTCATGAGAAAATGATTCTGTTCTGGCATGACTTATTGGTAACGCAATCGTGGGATGTATTTCATGGTAAAGCAAGCTATCAATACTTTGAAACGCTGAGAAAGAATGC
Organism: Bacteroidia bacterium; assembly: GCA_025356795.1. Classification (GTDB taxonomy): domain Bacteria; phylum Bacteroidota; class Bacteroidia; order Cytophagales; family Cyclobacteriaceae; genus ELB16-189. Next base: position 3,858 of record JANXRR010000313.1, on the reverse strand, counting down.
CATGGGCAACTATAAAATAATGATCAAAGAATTAACTCTTGATCCGTGCATGCTAATTTATCTTAATGGCACGCAAAACAAAAAAAATGCCCCGAATGAGAATTATGGGAGAGAGCTTCAAGAGCTTTTTTGTATTGGAAAAGGAGCTGGGCCAAAGTATACTGAAGCTGATGTGAAGGCTGCAGCACGATTACTTACTGGGTGGCAAGTAAACTGGAATACCTTTTCGTCTGTTGGCCCTGCCGACTATACATTTACGCCTAGTAACCACGACACAAACAATAAGGAATTTTCAGCATTTTATAATAACGCAATTATTCAAGGAATTCCGGGATACCTTGGCACGCAAGAATTAGATCAATTTTTAGATATGGTCTTTGCTACCGAGGAACTGAGCAAATACATTTGCAGAAGAATTTATTCATTCTTCGTTTACAATGAAATAGATGAGACAACAGAAAAAAATGTTATTGAACCTTTAGCAGCAATTTTTAGGTCCTCCAATTTTGAAATTCTTCCAGTTCTTAAATCCCTGTTTAGCAGTGCTCATTTTTTTGATGAATTAAATATTGGCGGGTTAATAAAAAATCCAGTCGATTTTGTTATTGGCATGTGGCGATCTTTCAATATATCAATAGGTAACACTGACTTATTGTTAAACTTTAAAGTTAACAGAAGTCTCCTGTGGAATATGGCCTCTATGGGATTGGAAATTGGAGATCCTCCTAACGTGGCCGGGTGGCCTTCTTATTATCAATCGCCACAATACGACAAGGCATGGATAACCACCAATACTATCACCGCTCGTGGTCAAACAACAGACTCTTTCATAAATTATGGTTTTTGGGTTACTTCTGATTTAAAGATAAAAGCAGATTACATTGGTTTCACAAAAAGCTTAAAAGATCCTGGTAATCCTCAAAACCTTATCAACGAAGCTTGCATACTCCTATTGGGTTATGATATTGACACTGCTACAACTAACGATTTGAAATCCTTGTTACTATCGGGGCAACAAAGCGATTATTATTGGACTGACGCTTGGAATGCATTCATTGCAAACCCATCAACAGATAATAAAAACATAATTCAAACACGCTTGCAATATATGTTTCAGCGATTGCTGCAACTAGGAGAATTCCAACTGATGTGATACCATGGAATCGACACACACTTCGTTCACCAAAGTGATGTTAATAGAGTTTGACGATTCCATGTGGCAACTTATAATCAATAATTAACACATGAAAAGGAGAACATTTATTCATCATGCGGCACATTCTCTTGCTTTGCCAGGAATTATTGGTTCATTGGGTTTAAGCTTTGATAACGAAGAAAATTTAAAAACACTTTTAATTCAAGCATCTCAAGCTAACAAGGTTTTAGTACTCGTTTATTTGCAAGGTGGCAATGACGGGCTCAATACCGTAATACCACTTGATCAATTAGTCAGCTTAAATAAAGTTAGGCCGCATGTTGTATTATCCGATACGAAAATCCTAAAGATTAACTCAACAGTAGGCCTTCATCCATCTCTTTCTGGATTTAGTAATCTATACAAAGAAGGAAAATTAAATATCATTCAATCGGTAGGATACCAAGATCAAAGTTTTTCGCATTTTAGATCGACTGATATTTGGATGAGCGGTTCCGGAGCCTCGAACCTTGTTACTTCAGGATGGGCAGGTCGATATTTAAATAACTTATTTCCTACCTATCCAACAGGGTTTCCAAATACAAACAATCCAGATCCATTAGCTGTGGAGATTGGTCATGGTACCTCCATGATTTTTCAAGGGCCCACCGCATTGATGACAACGGTAATTAGTGATCCATCTAATTTTTATCAGCTTATCAACAATACTAACGACACCGTACCAGCCACCAATGCTGGAAATAAATTGGGCTACGTAAGATTAGTTGCTAAGCAATCGCAACAATATGGAACGGTTTTAAAAAATGCAGCCGCTAAAGTAACTACTCAAAAAGTTTATCCTGCCAACAACTCTTTAGCAGACCAACTAAAAGTAGTAGCAAGACTTGTGGCTGGTGGACTCTCAACTTCACTGTACCTTGTGAGATTAGGTGGATTTGATACGCACGATTCACAAGTATCTGATACCGATCATTCAACAGGTCGCCATGCAAACCTATTGAAAAATCTTGATGAAGCTGTAACAGCTTTCTTAAATGACCTTAAATTCTTAGGTGTTGACGAAAAGGTGGTTGGTATGACTTTTTCAGAATTTGGGAGACGCATTATTTCCAATGCTGGCAATGGAACAGATCATGGCGCAGCAGCTCCAATGTTTGTTTTTGGCAACAAAGTTTTGGGAGGAATTACCGGAAAAAATCCTGTGATTCCAGCCAATGCCAACTACGATAGTAATTTAGAAAAGCAATTCGACTATAGACAAATCTATTCTTCCATTTTACAACAATGGTTTGGAACAAATACAGGAATAGCCTCCAATCTTTTAAATGGCAGCTTCACTTCAGTTCCTATTATTAATGATGGAACAGTAACGGCTGTGCCTGCAGTAGAAGCTATTGAGCCAATTACTGTTTATCCAAACCCAATTGGTAACTCTGCCACTATCCAAACAATTTCTGATGGAGGCTTATCCACCCTTGAATTGATCAACTCAGAGGGTAAATACATTTCCACAATCCACTCAGGTATTTCAACTATAGGCAAGCAATCAATAGAATGGAATACCAACAATCTTCCTTCGGGAAATTACATTGTAGCTTACAGAACAGGTAATCAACAATTCACACAGCGCATCGTGAAAAATTAAATTAGCTCAATAAAAATTGCTTCAGCTCATCAAATGAGTTCTTCAACTGAACACTTTGCTTCTGCTTGGATAAAAATGCGTTCAATCTTTCTGGAAGCACGACAGATTTACCAATACTTTTTTCAACTACTTCCCTGAACTTTCCGGGATGAGCCGTTTCCAAAAAGATGCCAAGTTGTTTTTTGGGATTAATTGTATCCTTTAGGCCTAAATATCCAATTGCCCCGTGAGGATCGAGCACATATTCAATTAAATGATAAATATGCTTTATAGCTTGAGCGGTTTGATCATCCGTTATTTTAATTCCAGTAACATCCTTTAATATAGCTTCTCTATTCCCAGTATATAAATCCAGGATACGGGCGAAGTTGCTGGGATTGCCCACATCCATTGCGTTGCTCATGGTTGCTATGGATGCACGAGTATTGAAACTTCCTGTTTCTAAGTAAACCGGAACAACATCATTGATATTTGTTGCTGCAATAAATTTTGAAATAGGTAAGCCCATTTTTTTTGCAATAAGCCCTGCGGTTAAGTTTCCGAAGTTTCCACTTGGCACCGAAACTACCACTTCGCTACTCCTGTCTTTCACTTGAGCATAAGCCCAGAAATAATAAAACATTTGAGGTATTAATCGAGCAATATTAATAGAGTTGGCAGACGTTAACATTCGCTTTTGTTGCAACGCTTTATCTAAGAAAGCTTGTTTAACCAACCGTTGGCAGTCATCAAATGTTCCTTCTATTTCCAATGCCGTGATATTACCTCCCAACGTGGTAAATTGTTTCTCTTGCAATTCACTCACTTTACCTGAGGGATACAACACCACCACCTTTGTTCCTTCTACATTATAAAATCCATTGGCAACAGCACTTCCAGTATCACCCGAAGTAGCCACTAGTACCGTCATCTCTTGTGATTGTTGTTGAGCATAGTAACCAAGCAATCCAGCCAAAAATTTTGCTCCAAAATCTTTAAATGCAAAGGTTGGTCCATGAAAAAGCTCAAGTGCATAAATGCCTTCTTCTATTTTTACTAGTGGAGCATCAAATGATAT
>JANXRR010000296.1 GCA_025356795.1 Bacteroidia bacterium | reverse complement strand
TTGGTGTACTGATCTTTTAGAGAGGCCAAGTCAAGTCTTTGATTTGTAAAGCTTGCTTTCTTTTCGCCCAACAAAATGTTTCGTAGCTCCACAATTCTTCCATCGTCTGCTTTCATCACTGCTTTGAGCGCACCTTCCATTTCACGGTAGGTAGATTCATCAAACATCACATCCACACCTATCATACCGCTATTGATCCAATCAGGTAGATCTTCTCCATTAAGCGTTATAACCATTATATTATCACGAACATAGTTGATCACGCCACCCATGTTTGCAGTTTCTGCATGGCCACCCACATTACAAAATACGCTCACCAATTTGCCACTGCCGAATACATGTGGTTCGTCTAAATGATTGGTACGTTCGATCTCAATTTGATAGCGTTCGCCCATGCCAATGTAAGCTTGCTTTACACGCACGGGATACCAGCACTTACCCTCTTTTGTTTTGCGATGCAGAGGCAGCAATAAAATCTTCTGACGGTATTGTTCTAGGTCGGCTTGCCGCTCAATTTTTATAAGCTCTAAGGTGTGATTTAATTCTTCGCTAATGGACATAAGTAAAACAGCAAAGATAGAAATTTAATAAACTAGTTAAAGGCATCAACCTTTTCAAGGAAGGGTATCGTTTTTATGTGGATCGTTGTTTAATTTTTGAGATCAATGGATGGGTTCAACAAATGAGAAGGATATATTTATGTCAGCGAAAAAATAAATGATTATCAATTCTGAGGAGTTAAATTTGTCCCATCGAATCCAAATACAATTCTTCCACTTTCTTTCGTGCCCACGGGGTTTTGCGTAGAAATGTTAAACTTGATTTAATGCTTGGATCAAAGCGGAAGCAATTGATATTGATGCGCTCACCCAGTTCATCCCATCCATAGTGATCAACCAAATGAACAAGTATTGATTCTAGCGTTTTGCCATGTAAAGGGTTTTTCGGTTGTTTTTCCATTTTACAACAGTATGAAATTGAGATCTCTTTCGTAATCGGTTTGCAAGTCTTCGGGTAATTTGCTGAAGGCAGTTTCAATTTTTTTTAATTGACCTATATATAGATTGTACAATACGGCATTAGATTTTATAGGCACTCTAGCTTCTTTCATTTTCCGGCAAAAGAAAATTCTCACTTCAATTTCTGTTTGCTTATTGCCGGAGTATTTTATTTGCTTGTTGGCAACCCTAAGTATCTTTCTTATATTCTTTTTTTGATTATAAGTGTTAAAGGCGGCTACTGTAAGAAACAATTCATCTAAAGTGTTTTTTACGGAAGTAATGTAGGCTTGCTCATCATGTGCTTCAAATAGTAAATAGGTAAGTAGTTCTTTGTTTTCTTTTTTGTATTTGGCCAGCTTCATACAAAGCTCTTGCACGACACTGGCATCAAGTGTGCGAAGTTCTTTTTTTATTTCTTGGATGGAGGGGGTACTCATAATAGTAGTACAAAGAAACAAAACCCGAGGATGTTATATCCACGGGTTTTGAAATTATTTGAGTTTGATCGATTTTATTTTTTCTTCTTCAAGTCCATTCCGCATTTACTGCATTTGCCTTTCATGTTTGAAACTGCCATCTACAAAAAGTCGCACACCATATTTTTAATATATAGATTCATTTGACTTTCATTTAGTTATCAAAGCTCACGTTTTTATTACTTTAATTTAGTAAGCTTTTCAGGTGGGTTATGATCTGCGAAATCAGTTGATTCAAGCTGCCGTTCTTGGTTTACTGTTGCTCATCATCAATAGGGTGAAGGGCTCACGCTTGTCCAACCACCATCAATTATTAGGGATTGGCCTGTAATGTGCCTGGCTTCCGCTGAAACTAAAAACAAGGCAGCGTTTGCAATATCAAACGTGTGGGCGGGCCTGCCCATGGGTGTAATACTGGACCATGTGTTTTCATACGTAGGATCATTGCTTGTGCGCTCAGTCATAGTAGCACCAGGAGCTATGGCATTGATGGTAATATGATAAGGGGATAGTTCTAGAACCAATGTTTTTGCGAGCATTTCTAGAGCCGCTTTGCTCATGCCATAAGCAGCTAAATTTTTATGGGCCTGATGCCCCGTAACGGATGACATTAATAAAAGGCTTCCACCGGTTTGTTGTTTTCTCATGCGTTGCGCAGCAGCTTGTACAAGAAAGAAACTTCCCCGTAAGTTTACAGCCATTACTTGATTAAAGTCTTCTGGTTTGTAATCAAAGAAATCACCAAATAAGGTGATTCCCGCATTGGCAATTACAATATCAAGTTGCCCATAAAAAGTTATTGCTTCTGCAACCATTTGCTGTATGAAGAAGGTATCGCTGGCATCTCCAGCAAAAGAAGCGCAATGGCCGGGGGCTTTGTTAATAGACGCTGCTGCTGTTTTTGCTAACTCTGGTTCAAGGTCATTTAGTAAAACATTGGCACCTTGTGCTACTAATTGCCGACAGATTTCTAAGCCTATCCCTCGACCTGCGCCAGTAACAATGGCTGTTTTATTTTTGAATCTTTCCATGCTATTTAGCTTTTTTGAATCACTACCCTTGATCGTTAAACTAATGTGAGTCCCTTGTTACTTCACTTCCTGAGTTACCTTTCAAAAAACTCATATCAGCTCCTAAGTGCGCCTGTTCTACCTGCTGCTGATAAAGGCTTATATAACCACGTCCGTAATTTTTATGAGAAGATCTCCAATTCTCTTTTCTTTTTTGAAGTTCATGTTCCGAAATCTCCAGGTTTAAAATACGATTGGCAACATCTAAGTGTATCACATCTCCATTTTGAACCATGGCGAAATTCCCACCAAGCGCTGCTTCGGGTGAAGCATGAAGAATTACTGTGCCGAAGCCAGTGCCACTCATGCGACCATCAGAAATTCTAATCATGTCATGGATACCTTTGGTCAATATTTTTTTCGGCAACGCCATGTTACCTACTTCGGGCATACCAGGGTAGCCAATGGGCCCAACATTTTTCAACACTAAAATACTGGTTTCGTCTACTTCAAGATCGGCTAGGTCAATCCTACTTTTATAATCATCTATGTCCTCAAACACTACTGCTTTCCCTGAATGGTTCAGTAGATGCGGGCTTGCTGCCGATGGTTTGATCACCGCTCCATTCTCGCATAAGTTCCCTTTTAAGATTGCAACACCAGCCAACGAATTGAAAGGTTGATCAACGCTGGCAATAATTTCACGATTATAGCATTTCGCTGAGTGATAATTTTCTTGAATGGTTTTCCCATTAACAGTTAGGCAACTGTTATTTAGATGATGTTCAAGTTCTTTCATCACAGCTGGCAATCCGCCTGCATAGTAAAAGTCTTCCATAAAATATCTTCCAGAAGGCTGAAGGTTTACGATGAATGGAATGTTGGCTGATAAAGTATCAAAATCATTCAACTCCAAAGGTATTTCTATTCGTCCAGCAATAGCCAATAAGTGAATGATAAAGTTAGTGGAGCCACCCAGTGCAGCGTTGATGATAATAGCATTCTCAAATGCCTTTCGGGATAAAATATCAGAGGGTTTCAAATTCTCTTTTACCATTTCAACAATACGTATGCCCGATAATTGTGCCATTACTTTTCTTCTCGAATCGGCTGCGGGTATAGCTGCATTTCCCGGAAGAGAAAGTCCTAAGGATTCTACCATACACGCCATGGTGGAGGCCGTTCCCATGACTGCGCAATGGCCTCTGCTGCGAGCCATACAGGCTTCAGCAACGGTAAGCTCTTCTTGCGACATGTTGCCAGTTCTTACGGCATCATTAAACCTCCAAATATCGCTGGTGCCAATATCGTGGCCTTGATATTTGCCCGTAAGCATGGATCCGCCAGAAACTACTATTGTGGGAATGTTAACGCTACAAGCCCCCATAACCAACGCGGGTGTTGTTTTATCGCAACCACAAAGTAACACTACTCCATCTAAAGGGTTGGCACGGATAGATTCTTCCACATCCATACTTACGAGATTGCGATATATCATAGCCGTGGGTTTTATCAGTGTTTCTCCGAGCGACATAACGGGAAACTCTACTGGAAAACCTCCTGCTTCAGAGATGCCCCGCTTAACAGATTCTGCCAATTCACGAAAATGAGCGTTGCAGGGGGTTAACTCAGACCACGTATTACAAATTCCGATCACGGGCTTGTCGCGAAATTCATAATCGGGTATCCCCTGATTTTTCATCCAAGCTCGGTAGATGAATCCATCTTTACCTGTTTTCCCAAACCAACCTTGACTGCGCAGTTTTTTTTCCATCGTATTTTCAAATCAACACATAAAGATGGCTAAAGAAATTAAACAGTGTATAAGATTTTTAATATGCGATCTTTGTCAAATACAGAATTGAGTTTATGAGTAAATCTGCAAAAATAAAACGCGGTCAGACCCTTGGTGAGGAGATAGCCAATAGCATCAGTCATGGCGTTGGTTTTTTAGGTGCTGTCGCAGTTACACCCATTATGATAATGAAGGCTATCCCCTACGGTGCTTCGGCTATTGTAGCTTCCAGTGTATTTGGAGCTTCCATGATGATTTTATATTTAGCGTCCACTCTTTATCATGCCTTGCCTCGTAGCAAAACAAAACGTGTTTTTAATATCTTTGATCATGCGGCCATCTTCTTGCTAATCGCTGGCACTTACACACCACTTACATTAATCATTTTAAAAGGTGCCTGGGGCTGGATATTATTTGGTGTAGTCTGGACATTGGCCGTGTTAGGTGTACTGTTAAAATCTATAGCCGGGGCGCATAGCAGTAAGCTCTCCACTGCCCTTTATCTTGGCATGGGTTGGCTTGCGGTGCTTGCCGTAAAACCACTTTGGATAAACATGCCCGGTAGGGGATTATTTTGGCTGCTGGCAGGTGGGGTTATGTATTCTTTAGGTGTTATTTTCTTTGTGTCCGAACGTATTCGCTACAGTCATTTTATATGGCATCTATTTGTATTGGCAGGCACAGCATGTCATGTGGTGGCTGTTTTAGGATATGCCTTTAATTAAAAAAAAATATTCATCCAATATTAGTTGGAAAAAAGATAGAGATCTTTGATCCCTTGCCTACTTCGCTTTCTAAGTTTATTGTTGCCTTTAACTTATCAGCCGCTTTTTTAACAATGTAAAGCCCTAAGCCATTTCCTTTAGAGTGCTCGCTGCCTCTGTAATACATATCAAATACTCGAGAAGTAAGATCGGGCTCAATGCCTTGCCCATTATCTATTACTTCTACCACAATGCAGTTATCTTTTTGATAAGCTTTCAATAAGATAAAAGGCTCATGAAATCCACGGAAGGCGATTGCATTTTCAATCAAGTTTACCAATATAATTTTAACCAAGGCTGGATACGATTGGAACGAGAGCTTTTGGTCTACTTCAACTTTTATTTTTATATTCTTTTGAAGCAATTCAGAATTAAAAGTATCTAGCTTCTGCTGAAAGAATTCGTGAATAATAATTTCTTTGTAAAGAGATTCCTGCACACCTAAGTCGCTAATCGACTGTAACTTCATTAACATCTTATCCAAGTTGTGCGCAGTCTCATTTACTTTATTGAAAAGCTCTAACGCAACGGTATCTTTCACAGTAATTTTTGCTACTTCGGCAAGGCCCATAAAAGTAGTGAGTGGCCTTCTAAAATCATGTGACGATCGATAGAAGAATGTATCAAGCTCTTTGTATGCTTGTTTTAATTCGGCTGTGCGTTCTTCAATACGTTCTTCCAGTGTATTGTTGATATTTGAAATAACTTGATTGCTTTCAATAAGTTCTTCTGCCTGTGCCTGTATCTCTTCATTTTTTTCGTTAACGGCTATATTAAGTCTTACTAAACTTTCATTACCTTCTATTAATTCTTCTGCTTGCGTTGAAATCTCCTCATTTCGTTCTTGAATTTCACGATTTAATTTTGACAATTCTTGATTTGATTCAGTTAATTCCTCTGCCTGAGCTTGAATTTCTTCATTGCTTTCAGATATTTCTTTATTAAGTGCTTTTACTTTTGAATAGTATTTATAGATGACAAAAGCAATCAGGCAAAGAATGAAAAAGCCAATGCCGCCAACAATTATGATAATTTCTTGCTGTCTTATTAGTGAATCTTGCACTTCAAGTTTCTTTTGCTGAAGCTCGCGATATTGATTTAGAATTATTATTTTATTCTCCTTTTGCTCAAACTGAAAAATATTTTGAAGTGTAGAAATGCGATTGCTTATGTTTTGATTAAAAATGGAATCTTTAAGATTGTCATATTGAATAGAATATATTATAGCCTGAGCATATTTTTTTTGGGCAAGCAGTAATTCTCTTTTATTTTTTAGAATCTCAACCAGTAAATTTCCTGCCTTTATCTGCTGCGACAAGAGTGTAGCTTGGGAAAGGTAGAAATCAGCTTTTTTAAAATCTTTCATTTTGATATAGAGTTGCCCCAGGCCCTGATAACAATAGGCTTTGCCTAAATTATGGCCACTGGATTCTTCCATTGTCAAGCTCTGGGTATAATGCTTCAACGCTTCACTATATTTCCCTTCTTTTTCTAATAATGTACCTATATTGAGAAGGGTGCTTGCAACTCCATTTTTATGATTTATGCTTCTTCTGATTCCTAAAGCTTCATTAAAGAAAATAACTGATTCATTGATTTTATTTTGTCGCTCGGCCATAAGGCCCAAAAGATTGAGCGCGAAGGCTTGTTCAGCTTTATGATGATGGGTTCGGGCTGCGACAAGCGATTTTTTAATATATTCTTCCGATTGCCTGTCTTGCTTTAGTTGATAATATACCCAGGCAATACGAAATAGCAATTTTGTTTGCGCTAATTCATATCCGTATTTCTCTGCACGCGATAAAGCTTCAAAATAATTTTTTAGTGCAAGCTCATAGTTGGCGATATCCATAAAAATATAGCCTATTTCAGATTGGATATCAATGAGTTCAACTTTATCTGAATTTCGTTCAAAGTATTTTTTGGCCTTTGTCAATAAATCAAATGCTTGTGAATAATTGCCTTTATTTATTTCAATAATAGCCCTCTGCTTGTATATAAAACTTATTTCCTCGTTATCAACTGTATCTTTTGCTAGTGCCGCCTGAGCTTGTTTTAAGTAAGAAAATGATTCCTTGTAATCACCATGTTCTATATAATAAGATGCAAGGAATTGGCCGGCCCAAACCAAGTATTTTTTTTCTTTTAGGTTTTGTCGCACAGCCCAACATTTTTTTAAATAGTCTAATTGCAAATCAGGTTGATTCTTGATTTTATAATAGTCAGCTAAATGCAAATACAAGAAGGATAGATAATAGGGCTCATTGATATCTTTTAAAAGAGTGTAGGCTTCGTTAAAACATAACAAAGCCGAATCCATTTGATTGGTGCTTTCAAAATTGGAACCCAAATAGGTGAGTCCATACGCTTGAAGATTGTAAGCTTTTATTTTTTTACTTATGCTGACACTCGTTTTGATATTAAGAAATGATCGTGTTTGATTTCCCACAATAAATTCAGTAACACCCATGAAGATAAGCGCTGTTGCTTTGCCTTTTTCATAACTAATTTCATTGCTTAGTTGATACGCCTTTTCCGCATTTGCCTTGGCTCGTTGATTATCATACGACAATAATTCAAATGATAATTCATTGATTACATCTACTTGAATCTTATCGATTACCTCGTTGGAAAGAATTTGGAGGCTATCAATTTTAATTGATTGCCCAAGGGAAGAAAATAGAATGCTGCAAAATAGAATGCTTAGAATAAGCTTCATGGTAACCGTTTCAATTGGTTAATGTAATAAAAATTTGATAAGGTTTGGTGAGTCCTCAGCTCATAGTTACAATTCTAGTTCTTTTACTCTCAGTTGCTCGCATTATTATTAGTTGTGAGCAATTTAAAGGATATAAATATTCCAAGTAACTACAAACGCACCTATTGCCATGCTAAGTAAAAACAAAGCCATCGCTTTATGCAAATTTTCATTCTTGTTTTTGCTAACCACAAAAAGGAGTGATGTACAGAGTACAAACACCTGAATTAGTTGGTCTTGTGGCGAGATACCCGCAATAAAAATGTTATCTATAATGGCAAGTACTGCAGAAATGGCAATGAATAAATAAATCCTTCTAAAATTATCAAAATAGAATTCTTTCAAGTCGATAACCTTTGTTCGAAAAGAAGCTGGGAAAACTATTCTTGCCAAAACATACAAGTTAACAGGGTATAAAATTATAAAAAGAAACACTGGCAAGCGCCATTTGAAAGTAAGAAGGTTGTAGGTATCCCACCATTCTTGTATGTGAAGAATAAAAATTAAAACTATAAGTATGAGATGCGGCCAGTAAACTTTTACGCGTTCCGAATGTTGAACCAAGCTGGTAAGGCCTGACACAACTTTAGTTAGCCCCATGCCTAGTATAATTGCGATAAGGACTGTAACATATTCAAATGGCGAAATTATACTCATCATTTCTTTTTAGCATTTATTGCTGGCCAATTGTCATTTGCTTTTTTTATAAGATTGGTTTCGTCTTTCACCCAAGGCTCCAATGAATTGAATTTGGTACCGCTCAGTTTATGAGAGGAGTTATAAAAAAGATAAAGCTTACCATCAGTTACTTTAAAAGTTTCAGGATTGATGTTCACCTTTTTCTTTTGCTGACCAACAGCTAGGGCACACCAGCCGTCATACTGCGGTAAATATTTTTCAGGAGTTAAAACGAAGGCATCTCGATTGGCGGTAGTTAAAAAGTAATAGGTCACTCCTTTATAGATTGCCTTAATATCTGGGTCGCCTTTAGTGGCTTTACCGGGCAGAAAGTAAGACACTACATCATACCCTCCTATGGCCACATTATCTTTACCAACGGGTTGCACTTGGGCCGTTGATTGAATGGAAAGAATTGTTAAAATTAGGATTGCAATGGCTGTTTTCATATTCTAGTTCATTAATTTTTAGAGTTGCTGTTTTAACCTTCTTCATAAGTTAAAAGTTTTGTTTGCTACGAGCACACTAAAAAGGAAGTAGAATTTTGCTATCAAATGTCAAATAGGGGACAATAATTTGGACTTTAAATTCCTTTAAGGCTACTTTAAAAGTTGTTTAAGCTTATCTAATTCAGCCATGTTTTTTGGATGGTAAATTGTTTCAGTCACACTTTGCTTTTCTCGTGTAGTAAGTCTCCAACTTAATGAAGCTCGTGTGCTGTGCTGCCTAATGCTATCCATTTTTTGAAGAATTGGAACATAACTAGTAGGTAGGTACTGCAAATCAATTCTATCAATGGAGCCCTTAAACCAAGAAGTAGCAAACCCAAGCATGTTATCATTATGGATGTCTTGAAAGTTTTCGAAATTATTATACACGGTGGCAATGGGCTGAGTGAAATTATCGATAATGGTAGCCCCGGTGGATGCACCAATAGTGGATAGCTTCTGAGAATCGCGTATCGATAGAAAAATTACACCTGAAGTATTTTCAGCGATCCAATCTTTAAATGAATACAAAAATTTTACCGCATCAGAAACTCCAAAATTGTCGGAAATTCCGGCATCCATAATATCAATGGCAGGTTCTGTAGGCAAGGTTGTGCTTGGTGAAATGTATGGGAATGTGGCACTCATTCGTAAAGCAGACAAAAATCGTAAACTATCCGAGCCTTGATTTATAAATAATCCATGAAAATCAACACCACCAACTTTTACATTATTATAGTTGGGGAAATTAAGAATATCAGAGTTTAGATAAGAAACAGGCAGAGCACTTATGTATAATTTGCGACCATCGTTAACAATGGTGGGGGCTAATATTAGCATTGGTATTGTGCCAGAAAGTTCTTCTTTTTTGTAAGCGGTAACGGGTTTGTCCATCAAGTGTTCGGAATCAATGTTTAATTGGTCTTCAAAGGTAAAACCCCTGTCGCGCACATAATGG
>JANXRR010000284.1 GCA_025356795.1 Bacteroidia bacterium | reverse complement strand
GCATTATTCTCAAAAAAATCAGGTAAAAGCCGCGAAGGGAAAGTTGTTGAGGTAATTAAGAGAAACCGCACCCGGTTTGTTGGCAAACTACAAGTCTCCACTAAGTACGCATTTGTGGTGCCCGACTTCAAAAAAATATATCAAGACTTTTTTATATATCCAGAAAATATAAACAACGCTAAGAGTGATGACAAAGTAGTTTTTGAAGTTTCTAAATGGGGCGAGGGAGATAAAAACCCTGAAGCAAAAGTAGTAGAGATATTAGGCAAGGCAGGTGAAAACGAAACAGAGATACACTCTATCATGGCCGAGTTTGATTTGCCCTTTCGATTTGATCCAAATGTCTTAACTGAATCAAAGCAAATTGACCAAGGCATTACAAAAGACGAAATAAAAAGAAGAAGAGACTTTCGTGATGTACTCACATTTACCATCGATCCTGAAGATGCCAAAGATTTTGACGATGCACTTTCATTCAACGTGTTATCAAATGGCAATTATGAAATCGGTGTACATATTGCAGATGTTACCCATTATGTAAAACCAGAAACCTTGCTCGACAAAGATGCATTTGATCGGGCCACTTCTGTTTATTTAGTTGACCGCACTGTGCCAATGTTACCAGAAAGACTTTCAAACGAACTTTGCTCGCTCAGGCCCAATGAAGATAAACTAACTTTTGCGGCTGTATTTGAAATGAATAGCAAAGCTCAAGTGGTAAATGAATGGTTTGGGCGAACAGTTATTCACTCCGATTTTAGATTTTCATACGAAGCCGCGCAAGAAGTAATTGAAAATCAAGAAGGACAGTTTGCAAAAGAGTTAAAAATTCTAAATGAGCTTCACCATATACTTCGTAAAGAAAGATTTGCAAAAGGCGCTGTTAATTTTGAAACCACTGAAGTCAAATTTAAATTAGATGAAAAAGGAAAGCCCTTAACCGTAATACCTAAAGTAAGAAAAGATGCACACAAGCTTATCGAAGAGTTTATGTTATTGGCTAATAGAGCGGTGGCAACGTATGTCTATAAATTAAAAAAAGGAGTGGAGAAAAACACGTTTGTTTATAGAACGCACGATCTACCCGATGAACAAAAGGTGCTTGACTTTGCCACATTTGCCAAACAGTTTGGTCATAAAATAAATGTAGAAGGAAGTTCTGTTTCTAGATCTCTTAATACATTGATGGCAGAGATTGAAGGTAAGCCTGAACAAAATGTACTTCAATCATTGGCAGTTCGCACAATGGCCAAAGCAAAATACACTACTGAGGCCAAAGGTCACTTCGGATTAGCGTTTGATCACTACACTCATTTCACCTCTCCCATTCGCAGGTACCCTGATATGATGGTGCATCGGCTATTGCAATGGTATTTGGATAATGGAAAATCTGTTAATAAAAAAGAGTATGAAGAGAAATGCGTTCACTCCTCAGAGCGTGAAAAGAGGGCTGCCGATGCTGAACGTGCTTCTATTAAATACAAACAAGTGGAGTACATGAGTTTAGCAACAGCAAAGGTTTTCAAAGGGATTATTTCTGGTGTGATGGAGTTTGGGATTTTTGTTGAGATAATCGAAACCAAGTGCGAAGGCATGATTCGTATGAGCGACATGAAAGATGACTTCTATGAATTCGATGAGAAAAATTATCGCGTAATAGGAAGAAAAAGAAAGAAAATATATCGTTTAGGTGACGAAGTAACTGTGCGTGTGAAAAAAACAGATGTAGACAGGCGACAAATTGATTTAACAATGGAGGAAGATTAGTGTTAACAAGCTCAAAACCTTTCAGTCTTGAGTCATTTCCTTGTTGCAGTCAAAAATTTGAGGGCTTCTATTAACTTTAAAATTGTAAACTTTAAACCTTGAACTCAAAAAAATTTCTTTCTTGGATCGAATCCGAAATAAAAAAACAAAAATTTGGTAAACATCCAAAATCATTATATGATCCATTGCATTACATCATGGATCTTGGTGGTAAACGGCTTAGGCCCATGCTTACTCTTTTATCGTATTCACTTTTT
>JANXRR010000257.1 GCA_025356795.1 Bacteroidia bacterium | reverse complement strand
CAGAACCGTGAAGTCAGCAAGAGAATCAAAAGAATTGTTGCTGAATACTTTACCAGACATAAATAAAACAGCTGAGCTTGTTCAGGAAATTGCAGCTGCAAGTGTTGAGCAGAATACCGGTGCCGATCAGGTAAACGGTGCTATCCAGCAATTATCAACCGTTACCCAAGGCAATGCATCAGCAGCTGAACAAATGTCATCTAATGCTGAAGAGCTTAACAGCCAGGCTGAAGAATTGAAATCGGCTGTCGGCTTCTTTAAAATTGAAAGCAAAGGTTATAGCAAGTTGTCTAAAACTACCAAGTCACGCAAAACAATAAGACCCGCCAAAGCCGAACTGGAAGAATCATTGCATAGCAACGGTAATGGTTTCGATTTGAAATTAGGTAATACCCCTTCTGACGGTGAGTTTACTGAATTTTAGAACCAAATAAGTTGTGTCCGCAGGATGGATTCTTTTTCTGAGGGAATCCTCCTGTGGCACTTTTAATTCTTATTTCTATCATCACTAAATCAACGCTCGCATACCATGGAAACATCTAATATTAATAGGCTTTTGAAAATGGACGATGCTAGCTTTGAACGCCTCAGCAAATATGTTACAACAGAGTACGGCATTAAACTTCCTGACGTTAAGAAGTCAATGCTTGAAAGTCGCCTCAATAAAAAAGTAAAGAGCCTGAGTATGAATTCCTACAGTCAGTTTCTAGATCACATTTTCAGTGAACAAGGCAGGCAGGGCGATCTGTTTGATGTGATCGATTTAATAACTACCAACAAAACTGATTTCTTTCGCGAAGCAGCGCACTTTCAATTTTTAACCTCAACGTTTTTACCCAGTTATTCAAATCAGAATCTTAAAATCTGGTCAGCCGGATGCTCAACTGGTGAAGAGCCTTATACACTGATTATGGCATTGGAAGAATACAGAAAAAGAAATGCCACACTATCATATAGTTTGCTGGCCAGTGATATTTCAATGCGCGTAATTCAGTCAGCCTACAATGGAATTTATACAATGGATAAGCTTACTACCATTCCGTTGGAAATGAAGAAGACTTATTTTTTGCGAAGCAAAGTCAACCCTGATATTACCCGTATAAAGCCACAGTATAGAAATAAGATAAACTTCAAGAGAATAAATCTTATGGACAACAGCTTTGGAATTTCTAAAGTAGATTTGGATATTATCTTTTGCAGAAACGTAATCATCTACTTCGACAAGCCAACACAGGAAAAGGTGATTAGAAAATTTTGTACTTACCTCAAGCCTGGTGGATTGCTTTTTTTGGGTCATAGCGAATCCATCATGGGAATGAACCTTCCACTGAAGCAACTACAGCCAACAACCTATCAGTTACAATGAACCTAAGGAAAAAGTATTTTCTAATGGAGGGCCAGCTCATGATAACAACTGCCTCTCTTGAAATAGTAACAGTTCTAGGCTCATGCGTATCGGTTTGTTTGTGGGATAGAAAATTAAACATAGCCGGTATGAATCATTATTTATTACCCGGTGATGAACATGATGATGCCGGCAATGCCAACAGGGGAATGACTTCCATCCCGCTTCTGATCAACTCAATGATTCGAAGAAGTTGCCGCATTGAAAACATAGAAGCAAAAGTTTTCGGGGGAAGTAATTCTTTGTATGTAAACAGCACAAAATTTGAAATCGGAAAAAAGAATATTGAAGTAAGCTTATCAGTTTTAAAAAATTATTCCATTCCTGTAGTAGCCCGTGATACGGGTGGTATTTGCGGAAGGAAGATAATATATAACACGCGTACCGGAAAGGTTCTTGTACGCTTATTGAATAAACCATTAACTGTAATCAATGAAGAAATCCATAAGGGTTTTGGTGTGTGATGATTCGGCATTAGTACGGCAGACACTCACCGAGATCATCAATTCAGATCCATCGCTAGAGGTTATTGGTTCCGCCTCAGATCCTTACTTTGCAGCGCAGAAAATAAGGAACGAAATACCCGATGTTATAACGCTTGATATTGAAATGCCCAGAATGGATGGAATCACCTTTCTCAAAACATTAATGGCACAGTATCCCATTCCGGTCGTTATTATCTCAAGTCTCACACAAACAGGAAGTCATCTGGCATTGCGTGCATTGCAGCTTGGGGCAATTGAAATTGTAGCAAAATCAGAAATCAGAAATACAAAAGAACATCTTGAAGAATCCAGGATCAGAATTACAGATGCGATAAAAGCCGCCTACCTTTCGCCAGTAAAAAGCAAAGCCAGAAACGTAAGAGAGAGTGTTCCAGTAGAAAAAAATGCTTTGGAGAATAGTTCACAAATTTATAGAACCACGGATAAAGTCATTGCCATTGGAGCTTCAACAGGGGGAACAGAAGCTTTGCGTTTCTTTTTAAAAAATACCCCCGTAAATTGTCCGGGCATTGTAATTACACAACACATGCCTGCGGGCTTCACAAAATCATTTGCTGAACAGTTAAATACCATTTGTCAGATAACTGTAAAAGAAGCAAGTGATGGAGAGAAGATCATGCGCAGTCACGCTTACATTGCCCCAGGTGGCAAACATATGGAGGTATATAGAAGTGGTGCCAAGTATTTTATAAGGGTACGAGATGGCGAACTAGTTAATCGTCATAAACCATCAGTAGATGTTTTATTTAGCTCAGTAGCAAAGCACGTTGGCCAGAATGCTCTCGGCATTATCATGACTGGCATGGGAAAGGATGGGGCTGAAGGTTTATTGTGTATGAAAACCGCTGGCGCAAAAACTATAGCACAGGATGAAAAATCAAGTGTTGTATTTGGCATGCCCAAAGAAGCTATTAAGCTTGGGGCTGCGGATTATGTGTTATCGCTACAAGATATGCCTAATAGAATTACAACTCTCATGACGTTTTAAAAACTCCAAATCATGATATAATTCTAATCCCATTGCATGAAGGATGTCACTATCTTGTAACTTTTAATTCTGATCCATCGTTTTCCCGATTGGTTAAAGTTGTAAAGATTTATTTGTCATTTTATTGAAATTCGATCGGCTTTGAGATATTGGTTTTTCATATCATTGGTTTTTACTCTCATCTTCCATCTAATAGTAAGTTCTTCTTGTTTTGCCCAACAATTTAATCCTGATAGCTTAAAAAATCTCCTTACTAATAAAAAGGATACTACTGAGCTGCGAATATTAAATCAGCTATCAGTGGCATTTAAATCTACACCTGATATGTCAATTTCGTATGCTGAAAAAGCAGTGGAAATAGCTCAACAATTGAAGTACACAAAAGGAATGATAGTGGCGCTTAAAAATATAGGTATAGCTCATGGTTATAACAATGATTATACAAAGGCTATTGAATACCTTATCCAATCTAGCGAACTGGCAGAAAAAAATGGAGAAATAAAATTGGCAGCTTCCAACTTCATGAATATCGGTTCGGCATATTCTATCTTTAGTAATTATGATATGCAATTGCACTACTATCTAAAGGCATTAAAAATTTATGAAGATAGTGGAGATAAGAAAGGAATAGGTTCTATTACATATGGTATTGGAAACGTTTATACTTATACGGAGCGCTATGAATTGGCGATTGACAATTTTAATAGATCGATTGTATATTTTAAAGAATTAAAAGATAATAAGGAACTCGCTAAAGTTTACATTAACATTGGAGCGCTTTTTGGTAAGAAAAACGAGCTTGATAAAGCTTTGGAATTTTACACTAAAGCGTATGGACTTTTTAAAGAAACAAACACTGCGCGAGGGATGGCCTCTGCATTGGCCAGTCAAGGAGATATTTTTAGCAAGAAGCAAAAATATGATGCCGCAGAAATTGTTTTGAAAGAGGCGCTGCGCCTCAACGAGCAATCGAACCATCAGTTTTCAATGGCCACTTGCCTGCTGGCATTGGGAAAGATAGCGCTTGCGAGAGAAAGACTTGATGTGGCGTTAGCCTATTTTAATCAAGCACTAGAGCTTGAAAAAAATATTCACAATAAGGAAGATTTAAGCTCACTATATTTACAACTTTCAACGATCTTCAAATTAAAGGGAGACTTTAAAAAAGCATTTGAATTTCAAAGACTTCATAAATCTTACAATGACAGCGTATCCAGTTCAGAAAAATCAAAACAGTTGCAAGAGCTTCAAGTAAAGTATGAATCAGAGAAAAAGGAGAGAGAAATTCAGCTTTTGAAAAATGAAAAAATAGTAGGTAAGGTTTATTTGGTAGGGGCTGTTGTTTCCT
>JANXRR010000254.1 GCA_025356795.1 Bacteroidia bacterium | reverse complement strand
CTTATAATTTTTCTTTCTGATTGAAATTACAGCAGCACTTTGTTTCTTATCTAGAGGGAGTTGATAAAACACATAACCGACTATCAGAAGCACATATATTTGAAAAAAATACGATTACTTCTGTATTAACTGATGAATATGGATTTTATCAACTCCCTCTAGATAAGAAACAAAGTGCTGCTGTAATTTCAATCAGAAAGAAAAATTATAAGGATACCCTTGTAACCATCTCAACTGAAAAAGACCTGTTTCTTACAATTGCAATTTCTCATCTTCAAAAAGATAGTTTGAAACAAGTTGTTCCCGTAAAAATAGATAGTCTAAAGCAAGGTAGTATTGAGTTTGAAAATAGTAATTCACAAAATTATAATGACACATTATATCGTGATATTCAAGTTTCTATTCTTCCTTTTGTGGGCACCAATGGATGGAAAAGTGGAAAGACCATTAACGATTATTCCATTAATTTTTTTGGGGGTTATTCGCGAGGCACACGTCAAATTGAGTTAGGTTTTTTTGTGAATGCCGATCGTAATGATGTAAGCTGGCTACAAATTGGTGGCATTGGAAATTTGGTTGGCCGAGATGTGTATGGCATTCAAGCCGCTGGCATTTTTAATGTGACCGGAGGCGAAGTAAAAGCCGCTCAACTTTCGGGATTGACAAACGTAAATTTGGGCGAAGTAAGAGGCGTGCAAGCAGCAGGCATTGCTAATGTAAATCTCAAATCTGCCGATGGAGTTTTGGTTGCTGGCATTGCTAATGTTATTCTGGAAAGCTCAAAGGGTATTCAAGTAGCTGGTTTAACTAACCTACAGCTAAGCGATTATAATGGTACACAAGTAGCAGGTCTTTTTAATCTCAACCGTGTATTTATTAAAGGAAGTCAAGTAGCAGGTCTTGCTAACATTGCAACCGATTATGTAGGGGGTTCGCAAGTAACAGCCTTGTTTAACTATGCAAGAAATGTGAAAGGCTTTCAAGTGGGCCTTGTAAATGTTGCTGATAGTTTGAGTGGCATTCCGATAGGGTTAGTGAGCTTTGTGAAGAAAGGGTACCACAAACTTGATATATCTGCCGATGAAGTTTTCTATAGCAACCTATCCTTTCGCACTGGCGTGAGAAAGTTTTATAACATTATTCATGTTGGCTTCAAGCCTGGCTCCTTACTATTGGCAGAAACTGTTTGGTCTTTTGGTTATGGAATTGGCACAGCTAGAAAAATAACTAAGTGGCTTGATTTAAATATCGATCTATCTTCTGATCACGTAAACAAAAATGCATTTACAAACAGGTTAAGTTTGCTCAATAAAGCTTATGTTGGTTTTGATGCAAAACTGGCTCGTAATTTCTCAATTGCTTTTGGCGTTACACTTAATGGATACCTGACAAATAGTTCTTATGCAAATTATCCAAACTTGTTTACAGATTACCATCCAACTATTTTCTCAAGCCAAGAAGTTGGTAAAGATAATAATCTAAAAATGTGGTGGGGAGCCCGAGTGGGCTTGAGGTTTTTTTAAATGAATGACAACGCTATTTTATTATCTTTGAACATATACTAAAATGCGTATGAAAGTTTCTATTATTATCGCGCTATTGTCAATTTCTAATCTCTGCTTTGCACAACAAAATGTACTGCTTGTAGAAGGCATCAGATTGGAGAAGTCTTTCATCGTTGAACAAGCATTAGAAAAATTTGAAGCCGTTATAAAGAAGGATTCAACTAACGCACAAGCGTTGTATCATGCAAGCAGAATGCTCTCAAACATAGGGGGTCGAATGGCTAATAATCAGCCAGAAAACAAAATAGAGTTGTATAAAAAGGCAAAGCTGTATGCCGAGCGATCTATCAAAGCAGATCCGAAAAATGTTGAATCTCGACTGGCCTACATAATTTCATTGGGGCTTTTATCGGAGGTGGCAGTAAGCCCACGAGAAAAAATTAAGAATGCTAAAATCATACGCAAAGAAGCCGAGTTGATCATGCAAACAGATTCAACCTATTCATCTGCTTATTTTGTGTTGGGCAAGTGGCATTATGAACTGGCATGCCTCAATTGGTTTGAACAAGCGGCTTGTAAAGTTTTTTTAGGATCGATGCCCGAAACTATTTCAATGGAAACGTCCATCCGATATTTTAAAAAAGCAGTATCGCTTGAACCTGAAAGTATTCTTTTTTTATATGGAGAGGCAACTGTATATCATCATAATGGCAATGATGAACAGGCACTAAAAGTGCTGGCCCACGCCTTACAGCTTCACCCCAAAGAACCAGATGATGTGCAGCATAAAGAAAAATGTTTGTTGATGCTATCGCAGATCAAGAAGAGTTCTTAACACGTTAACAAGTAAATTTGATCATTAAAAAAATGCTGCTTGCTCTCGATATTGGAAACAGTGAAATAACCATTGGGCTTTGGAATGGAAATGAATGGACACATCATTGGCGCATTCCTTCCATGACAGATCAACCCGAACTTTTTTATGGTATCAAGATCAATGATTATTTTTTAGAACAATTGATTCCGGTTGATGCTGTAAAAAAAATAGTTATCAGCAGTGTAGTTCCAGATCTTACAGAGAAAATTCAAAATGTGATACGAGCCCTTTTTAATCCAGAACCAATTTTACTCGGGCCACAGGTGTATCAGTATTTGCCAATCGAGATATTAAACCCATACGAGATTGGCTCTGATCTTGTGGCAAATGCTATAGCTGCGTTCGTAAAGTATAAGCAAACGTGTATAGTTATTGATTTTGGCACGGCTCTTACCTTTCTTACAATATCCAAAGAAGGGAAAATTTTAGGAGTATCAATTGCACCCGGATTGAAGACTGCCATCAAGGCGTTGTCGCAAAACACGGCTAAGCTTTTTGAGGTTCCCTTAACAATGCCAACTTCTTCTTTAGGTAAGAATACCGTTACTGCCATACAGTCGGGCATTTTGCTGGGTTATGAAGGCTTAGTGAAAAATATAGTAGAGAAAATAAGAAAAGAGTTGAACGAAGACTGCCTTGTGATTGCCACGGGCGGGCTGTCATCCATCATTACACCCTTGCAGGGTTTCTTCGATGTGATTGAAAACAAACATACATTGGATGGTTTGCGTTTTATTGCTGAATATAATTAGTTAATTTGAAATGGTAAGAAACCTATTTCCGGATTTCGAAGAGCTATCTTAATTACACTGCAAGCACCGTTTATTAAATCATAAACAAAACGAGAGATCAAAATCCAATCAATGCCGAGGTAATATTTGAAAGGCCGGTTGAAGAAAAGATTTAACTTCTTCATGGGAGAATAATTTAACTTCTGAAAAATAAAAATATACGATCACTTGTTCCACGAATTTACCAGAGAAACTAATATGATCACAAAAGAATCCATTGAGGTCGCTCACGAACGCATCAAGCCATACATTCATCACACGCCAGTGTTAACTTCACAAAGCTTGAATGACATAGCGGGCTGTGAAGTTTATTTCAAGTGCGAGAACTTTCAAAAAGTAGGCGCTTTTAAAGCACGGGGTGCTATGAATGCAGTGCTTTCGCTTTCGCAAGGAGAACGTGCTAACGGAATAGCGACACACTCATCTGGCAATCACGCGCAAGCAATTGCAAGAGCAGGAAAGATCATGGGCATTAAAGCTTACATTGTAATGCCGCGAACTGCACCAGCAATAAAAAAGCAAGGCGTGTTGGGTTATGGTGGCGAAGTTTTTGAATGCGAACCAACTTTAGCCGCTCGCGAAAGCACATTGGCAGAGGTCATAAAAAAAACAGGAGCTATAGAGATTCATCCATTCAATAATTATAAGGTGATGGAAGGCCAAGCAACGGCCGCAAAAGAATTGTTGGAAGAAGTTGGTCATTTAGATTTTGTTCTTGCTCCCGTGGGTGGTGGTGGCTTATTGAGCGGCACAGCCCTGGCAGCAAAATACTTTTCACCATCAACAAGGGTAATTGCTGGCGAACCTGCTTTGGCAGACGACACCTTTCGCTCTTTGCAAAGTGGCTCTATTCAACCGGCTTCATCCCCAACAAGTATTGCAGATGGACTTCTTACCTCATTGGGTGATAAAACATTCCCTATCATCCGTGATAACGTGAAAGAAGTTATCACAGTAACAGATGAGGAAATCGTTGCAGCCATGCGGTTGATTTGGGAGCGGTTGAAAATAATTATAGAACCATCGTGTGCGGTGCCTTTTGCAGCACTGCTAAAAGACAAAGTAAAATTTCAAAACAAAAAGGTGGGGATAATTTTGACGGGTGGAAATGTGGATCTGAATAAGATAGCAAAACTGTTTCAATAAAAAACACTGTCACTTAAAGGCACGAAGCAGTCTTCTAATGGATCGCTTCGTACCTCATGATGACGAGTAATTAATTCTTCTTCAACTGATCGAACTTGCTTTCAGTTGGTTTCTTAGGGAAGACGTTATCACTAAGTTCGGTATCGGCCGTTTCTTGATTCGGATCAATTATCACACTGGCAACTTCTTTATCCTTCACAAAAGTCTTTGTTATTTGGCTTTCGTTCATGCGCCAAATTTCTGCTGGCAATCGTTCTATCTCTTTACTTCCATCTTTGTAGGTCCACTCTATAACAACAGGCATCACTAAGCCTCCTTTGTTTTTCAGAGTAAGCTCATAAATATTTTTGCCTTCAAGTTTTGCGCGTATGCCTTTGTCGTCAACTTTATTTTTGAATTCGCCATAGAATCGTTCCGGTGTATCAATCATAGTTATCTCTTGTGGCCCTTTGCTGAAGTCGGTTGGCTTATCGGCAACACTTGCAGCTAAGTCACCAGCTTTCACTTTCACTCCTTTGTTTTCTAATGTGCTTTGTTCGCTTTTCACTTTAAACCATTTCACTTGGTCAAGTTCAAAATCAACATGATCAACGGAGTAGAACCAACCTTTCCAATACCAATCAAGATCAACAGCCGAGGCATCTTCCATGGTGCGATAGAAATCTGCAGGCTTCGGGTGTTTGAACGCCCAACGTTGCGCATATTCTTTAAACGCTTTGTCGAACAGCTCTGGCCCCATTACAGTTTCACGTAAGATGCTCATGGCTGTTGCCACCTTAGCATATTGCTCTGCGCCAAATTCAATGATTTGCTCAGAGTTAGTCATTACAGGCCGTTGAATGCTCTTATCACTTTTCATAAAGCCAGCTATGTCCTTTGGGAAACCATACCACGATGGAAAATCTTTGTAACGTTCTTGTTCGGTTCTAAACTGAACAAATGAATTAATCCCTTCATCCATCCATGTCCACTGACGCTCATCGTTGTTGATGATCATCGGGAAAAAGTTATGGCCTACTTCATGAATAATCACACTGATCATTCCTGATTTTCTACGATCACTCATTTCACCTTTGGCATTTGGGCGACCGCCATTAAAACAAATCATAGGGTATTCCATGCCAATGGAAGCTGTATTCACAGAGATGGCAACTGGATATGGAAAATCAATTGTGTATTTTGAATAGGTTTCTAATGTGTTCTTTACAGCCTTGGTAGATTCTTGTTCCCATTGCGGATTACCTTCTTTAGGATAGAACGACATAGCAAGTGGTGTGTTTGTACCAAGCTTCACCGCTTGCGCATCCCATATAAACTTGCAGCTTGTCGCGAAAGCAAAATCGCGAACATTGGTTGCGTTAAACTCCCATGTTTTCTTTGCTGTAGATTTTGCTTTCACTCTTTCAATAGCTTCTGATTGAGTTGCAATCACAATCGGCTTTTCAAAACTTGTTTTTGCTTGCTCAAAGCGCGCCCATTGATCTTTTGTTAAAACAGTTGCAGGATTTTGCAACCATCCTGTAGCAGCTACAATGTGATCGGCAGGAACTGTAAGCCTCACTTTATAATCTCCAAAAGCTAACGCGAACTCACCCTGGCCGAGAAATTGCTTGTTCTGCCATCCAACTACATCGTCATATACACACATGCGAGGAAACCATTGGGCAATAGTGTAAAGATAATTCTTATCCTCAGGAAAATATTCATAGCCGCTTCGTTCTCCATCCACCATGCGGTCACCAATGTTATAACTCCAATCAATTGAGAATACAAATTTACCTCCAGGCTTTAAAGGTTGAGGCAGGTCAACACGCATCATAGTGTAGTTGATAGTGAAAGACAACGCTTTACCCGTTGCATCCTTTACTGATTTAATATTATCGCCACCTACAAAATCAGACACGCGTTGAGAAAGTTGCTTAGTGGCCAATGTGTCGCTCATAGAACTCGTCAATGTCTTTTTGGTCATGTTGCCTTTGGCAAGAATATTTTGATCCAACTGCAACCACACGTATTTCAAATTATCAGGTGAGTTATTGGTATAGGTGATGGTTTCTGATCCCGTGATACTTTGGTTATCATCATTCAACTCGGCAGTGATAACATAATCAGCTTTTTGTTGCCAATACTTTGGACCTGGCGCTCCAGATGCTGATCGATATTCATTTGGTGTTGGGAGCTTTGTATCGAGTTGTTCAAACTTACCCTGCCAAGCGGCAGATGGCTGCTGTGTCTGAGCATTTGCGATAAATGCTGACAATAGAATTGCTGCTATTAATACGTTCTTCATGTGCTGTATTTCGATTTGGGCTTAGTTCTTTTTCAATTGATCAAATTTTGATTCCACCGGCTTTTTTGGAAATACGTTATCAGCCGTGTTAACATCAGCCGTTTCAAAGTTGGGATCAATCACAATATTTACCACTTCTTTCTCTTTGACAAAGATTTTCTTCACTTCAACTTCATTTGTTCTCCAAACCTCAGCAGGAATGCGCTCCAATTCTTTTGAGCCATCTTTGAAAGTCCATTCAATAATCACAGGTGAAATCAAACCACCTGTATTTTTCAATGTAACTTCATAAAGATTTTGGTTCTCTAATTTTTTACGCACGCCATTGTCATCAATTTTATTTTTGAATTCTCCGTAATAATTATCAGGTGTGTTGATTAGCATGAATTCTTTGGGACCCTTGCTAAAGTCGGTAGCTTTATCTCCTCCTGACTTTGCGCTTAAATCACCAGCCTGAACTTTTACATTTTTACTTTCCGGATCGGCCTGCGTTGTTTTTACTTTATACCATTTTACTTCGTCCAACGTTAGGTCAACATTATCTGTAGTATAAAACCATCCCCTCCAAAACCAATCAAGATCAACAGCGGATGCGTCTTCCATGGTACGGAAAAAATCTGCTGGTTTAGGATGTTTAAATGCCCAACGCTGTGCATACTCCTTAAATGCCTTATCGAATAATTCAGGACCCATCACGGTTTCACGAAGCAGCGTAAGGGCGGCACTTGGTTTTGTATAACCATTGCCACCAAAGCTCCTACCTTGGTTATCGGAAGAAGCCATAACAGGGCGCATAACGTTTTTATCACCTTTCATAAAAGGAACTATTCCCTTAGGCGTGCCATGAACTAAGTCAAGAGTTGGATAGCGCTCGCGCTTCGTTTCTTTTTCAAGAAAAGTATTCAATCCTTCATCTAGCCAAGTGCATTGGCGCTCATCATTGTTAACAATCATTGGGAAGAAATTATGACCCACCTCATGCACTACCACAGAAACCATTCCGTCAAGCACACGATCATCGTAGGTTCCATCTTTTTTAGGTCTACCATAGTTGAAGCAGATCATTGGATATTCCATTCCTTGATTGGCACTATGAATAGAAAATGCAGTTGGGTATGGATAGTCAAGGGTGCGAGCAGAATAAACTTCAAGTGTATTCTTAATTGCTTTGGTAGATTCTTTTGACCACAACGGATTGCCTTCTTTAGGATACATTGATTGAGCTAGCGGAGTCTTGTCACCCACTTTTACCGCCATCGCATCCCAGATAAATTTACGTGAAGTAGCGAAAGCAAAGTCGCGCACGTTTTCAGCATAAAATTCCCACGTGCTTTTTTTCGCAGACTTCTCTTTTTCTTTGGCCTTGGCTTCATCTTCCGTTACAATGAATGTAGGAGCATCAAATGTTTTACGCGCTTTTTCAAAACGCTGAACTTGTTCGGCACTAAGAACTTCTTTAGGATTTTGTAACCAGCCAGTTGCACCAATCACGTGGTCAGAGGGTACTGTTATCCTCACGCGATAATTTCCAAATACAAGAGCAAATTCACCAGCCCCTAAAAATTGTTTGTTCTGCCAGCCTTCATAGTCGTCAAACACGCACATGCGTGGAAACCATTGAGCTAGCGTGTAGGAATAATTGCCATCTTCAGGAAAAAACTCCATGCCTCCGCGGCCACCCACTAACATACGGTCGTTGATTTGAAAAGACCACACTACAGAAAAGTTTACCTTCTCGCCAGTTTTAAGTGGTTGTGGCAAATCGATTCGCATCATTGTATAGTTGATAGTGTATGATAAGTCTTTGCCCAAGGCATCTTTCACCGATTTGATTTTGTAACCACCCTCATAATCCACCGCCCCAATTTGAGTTGCTAGCATTTTGGCAGCCACTGAATCGCGAATGCTGTTGTTAGAACTTCTGGCAGTCAAGCTGCCTTTGGCATATAAGTTTTGATCAAGCTGCAGCCACAAATATTTTAAGGCTTCTGGCGAATTATTAAAATAAGTAATGGTTTCAGAGCCAGTCAACTCTTGTGTGAGGTCATTAACTTCTGTGTTGATTACGTAATCAGCGCGTTGTTGCCAATAGGCTGCTCCGGGTGCGCCTGCACTATTGCGATAACTGTTGGGTGTAGGCAAGGTCTCTCCAAGCTGTTCAAATTTCCCTTTCCAATCTTGGGCTATTGCGGATGAGCCAGTAAGTAGGAGTAATAAGTAGATTGTTTTTTTCATTTCAAATTTGAGTTATTAGTCGTTTGAATTAATTCCCCTTCTTCTTCAATTCATCAAATTTAGATGGCTGAGCAATTTTCGGGAACATGTTGTCATCTGTGTTTACATCTGAAGTTTCTTTCAAAGGATCAACAACAACATTTGTCACTTCTTTTTCCTTCACGAATATTTTTGTGATAGTTGCTTCATTCGTTCTCCAAATTTCTACAGGCAAGCGTTCAATTTCTTTGCTGCCATCTTTATAAGTCCACTCAATGATAATGGGCATGACAAGGCCGCCCTTGTTGGTAAGGGTTATCTCATAAATGTTTTTGTCTTCAAGCTTGGTAATGATGGCCTTGTCGTCAACACGGTTTTGAAACTCTCCATAAAAGCGATCGCTTGTAGGGATTACAGTAAAGAGTTCTGGCCCTTTATCAAAGTTTTCATATTTCTTGTCTGATGCAGTTGAGGCGGAAGCAAGATCACCCTTGGAAACGGTTTTATCTTTGTTCTCAACAGGAGAAGATTGCTTGCGCACTTGAAACCATTTCACTTTATCAAGAGACACATCATTATTATCTGTAGAATAAAACCAACCTCTCCAAAACCAATCTAAGTCAACAGCAGAAGCATCTTCCAGTGTTCTAAAAAAGTCTGCGGGCTTTGGATGTTTAAACGCCCAGCGACTGCAATATTCTTTAAACGCTTTATCGAATAACGCTGGCCCCATAACGGTCTCACGTAGAATGTTTAGCCCTGTGGCACATTTGGCATATTGCTCAGGGCCAAACTGAATGATCTGTTCTGAATTGGTCATCAACGGGCGCATCAAATTTTTATCGCCTTTCATGTAGGGAATAATTTTATCGGCAGGGCCTCTGCGTTGAGGCATGTCGGGATAATTTTCCACTTGCGTTCTGTATTGTACAAAAGTGTTAACGCCCTCATCCATCCATGTCCATTGACGCTCATCATTGTTGATGATCATCGGGAAAAATGTATGACCAACTTCATGAACGATTACCCCTATCATTCCCCATTTTTTTTCTGGAGTATAGGTGCCGTCTTTATTAGGCCTTCCGAAGTTGAAGCAAATCATGGGGTACTCCATACCTATCGAAGCTGTATGAACAGAGGTTGCTTGTGGATAAGGATAGTCGATGGAATACTTTGAATAGGTGGTGATGGTGTTCTTCACCGCTTTAGTAGATTCCTGTTCCCAAAGAGGATTGCCTTCTTTTGGATAGAAAGACATTGCTAGTGGAGCTTTGTTAGCAATTTTCACGGCCTGTGCATCCCAAATAAACTTACGGCTAGAGGCGAAAGCAAAATCGCGAACATTGATTGCCTCAAACTCCACTAGCAATGTCTTTCTATCCAAAAGAAGGCAATCCTCTTTGGGAACAGGA
>JANXRR010000252.1 GCA_025356795.1 Bacteroidia bacterium | reverse complement strand
ATTTCGTAAACACCGGGCTTTTTAATATGTCCACTCGCTGAGATCAACTTCGTACCAGTGCTTTTGCCAATACCAATCTTCGCATACTCTGCCCCACCGCTATTAATGATCGGAACAACCGCAGCAATGGTCTCCACATTGTTAACTACCGTAGGGCTGGCGTATAAACCAGACACCGCTGGGAAGGGTGGCTTCAATCGTGGATTACCGCGCTTGCCTTCGAGTGATTCTAGCAAAGCTGTTTCTTCACCACAGATGTAGGCACCTGCTCCTGGGTGAACATACAAATCCAAACTATAATCTGTACCTAAAATATTCTTGCCTAAAAATCCATTCGCGTAAGCTTCATCAATGGCTTTTTCAAGGATGCGAACGATGTACATGTATTCGCCACGGATGTAGATGTAAGAAGTCTTTGCTCCGAGTGCATAACTTCCTGTGATCATTCCCTCAATTAAAAGATGAGGGATTTTTTCCATCAAGTAGCGATCTTTGAAAGTACCTGGCTCGCTCTCATCAGCATTACAAACCAAGTATCGTGGCTTCTCTGATTTGCGATCCAAGAAACTCCACTTCATACCAGCAGGAAAGCCAGCACCGCCTCTACCCCTCAATCCTGAAATCTTAACTTCTTCAGTAACTTGATCGGGAGTCATTGTCTTCAATGCTTTCTCTACAGAAGAATAGCCACCCTTTTTGCGATAAACCTCAAAGGTTTCTATCCCTGGCTCTGCAATGTGTTCTAAAAGTAGTTGACGCCCCATTTTTTTTTTGGTTGTTCGTTATTGGTTCTTCGTTATTCGGAAAAGTAGTTGAGGTCATTTACGACCAACTATTAACAATCAACCATCAACGATTTTAAATATGTACTTCTCTCAGCTTGTGCTCCCAACTTTTCAATTAAAATATCTAGTTTCTCTTCTGTAAGATTTTCATAAAAATTTGCCCCGCATTGCAGCATAGGCGCATACCCACAAGCACCTAAGCACTCAACGGTTTTTAATGTGAACATTCCATCGGCAGATGTTCCCCCAGCCGTAATATTCAACTTGTTTTCAAGATAAGAAATAACGTCATCAGCGCCTCTTAGCAAGCATGGGCCTGTTCTACAAACTTCAAGCAAACATTTGCCCACGGGCTTCAAGTTATACATCGAATAGAATGATGCTACTTCATAAACTTCAATCTGCTTGATATTTAAAATGCTGGCCACATAATCCATTGTTTCAGAGCTTAGCCATCCACCAAACTCAGATTGTGCAAGGTGAAGAATTGGCAACAAAGCGGATTTATGTTTTCCTTCCGGATATCGCTTGATCATCCGTTGGGCTTGTGCCATTGCTTCTTTTGAAAATTCTATCATACTTTATCGTTGTTCGTTGTTCGTTGGTAGCTGATCGATGAACGAACAACCAACAGCGATCAACTAATTTTATGCATCTAACTCACCAGCAATTACATTCATGCTACTCATCGTCAAAATTGCATCTGAGAGCATCGAGCCTTTTATCATTTCAGGATATGCTTGGTAATAGATAAAACATGGCCTTCTCAAGTGAAGCCGGAACGGTGTTCTTCCTCCATCACTGATCAAATAAAATCCCAACTCACCATTGCCACCTTCCACCGAATGATACACTTCTCCTTTCGGAACATCCGTTTCACCCATCACAATTTTAAAGTGATAAATGAGCGACTCCATATTGTTATAAACTTCTTCTTTTGGGGGAAGATAAAAATCAGGAACAGAAGCATGAAAAGGGCCTTCCGGCAATTTGGTTATCGCCTGTTTAATGATACTCAAGCTCTGCCACATTTCTTCCTGACGAACCATGAAGCGATCATAAGTGTCGCCATTGGTTCCAACAGGAACAATGAAATCAAAATCTTCATAGGATGAATATGGGTTCATGGCGCGAACATCGTAATCAACCCCAGCAGCTCGAAGATTAGGGCCTGAGAAGCTATAATTTAAAGCCCGATCGGCACTTATGCCACCCACACCAATGGTGCGATCCATAAAAATGCGATTGCGCACTAAAAGCTTTTCAAACTCTTTCAAAACCGGGGGAAATTCTTTTATAAACTTGTCGATTCTCGCCCAGGCTTTTGGTGTAAAGTCTCTTTCAAAACCACCTATTCTACCGAGGTTAGTGGTGAGTCGTGCGCCACATATCTCTTCATAAATTTCATATACATGTTCGCGCTGCTGAAACAAATAAACGAACCCAGTTAACGCTCCCGTATCAACACCAATAACGGCATTACAAACCAAGTGATCTGTGATCCGCGCAAGCTCCATAATGATCACGCGCAAGTATTGAACACGCTTAGGTATTTCAACGCCTAAAAGCTTTTCGACCGTCATGTGCCAACCAATGTTGTTGATGGGCGATGAACAGTAATTCATCCGATCTGTAATAGGCGTAATTTGATAGAAGGGTCTACGCTCAGCTAACTTCTCAAATGCTCTGTGAATATAACCTATGGTGGAGACAGCATCAATGATTACTTCGCCATCCATCTTCAACACATTTTGAAAAATACCATGTGTGGCGGGATGTGTTGGGCCAAGATTTAAGTAAGAGTATTGCCTCTCTTCTTGTTGAATCTTTGGTTCTATCGTTTTGATGTCTTGCATATTTTATCTTCCGAACAAAGCATCGTTTTTATCTTCTCTTCGTTGATCTTCCAAGGGAAATTCTTTCCGCATGGGGAAAATCAGCATATCGTCTACATTTAATATTCTTTTCAAATTTGGGTGGCCACTGAATATCACACCATAAAAATCATACGTCTCACGCTCCAACCAATTTGCGGCAGCGAAAATAGTGGTTAACGTTGGCGTTGTTGGGTTCTCTATCGGTAAAAATATCTTTAAGCGAATTCTATGATTGGATGGAAGATTATGCAATTGATACATTACCGCAATCTGATTTTGGTCGGGATAATGAATGCCACAAAGGGTGGTTAAATATTGATATTGCGTTTCTGAATTACTATAAATAAACTGAATGACTTCTATGATTTTATCAGCTTTAAGAGTTACAGTAAGGAAATTGTAAGGGCTTTCGATGAGAAGAATTTGGTCTTCAAATTTCTCCTTTAGTAATTCTATTGTTCTGGCTTCTTTATTCAATTCCATATTTATTCAACATGGATTTATATTCTGGAGAATCCCTTCTTCTTAGCGATTCATTTTGAATCAAATGTTGTATTTTTAAAATACCGTCAATGATTTGTTCTGGTCGTGGAGGGCAACCGGGAACATAAACATCCACAGGTATAATTCTATCAATTCCTTGCAAAACACTGTAAGTATCAAATATTCCTCCACTACAAGCACACGCCCCAACCGACAAAACCCACCTGGGTTCAGCCATTTGCTCGTATACTTGACGAAGCACCGGCCCCATTTTCTTTGCGATTGTTCCCATCACCATTAGTAGATCCGCTTGACGAGGAGAAAAGCTCAATCGCTCTGAACCAAAGCGAGCCAAATCATAATGCGCACCCATAGTGGCCATAAATTCAATGCCACAACAAGAAGTGGCGAAGGGTAACGGCCAAATTGAATTGGATCGTGCAAGACCTACTACTTTATCTAAACTGGTGGCAAAGAAACCGTTCCCTTGAATTCCATCTGGAGCTTCTGCCACCTTTACATCGTTCAGTGCTACGGTCTCCATATTATTCCCACTTGAGGGCTCCTCTTTTAATAATATAGAAAAAGCCTACCAAAAGAAACGATATAAAAACAATCATCTCTATGAAACCTGCCATGCCCAACTCCTTGAACAATACAGCCCAAGGGTACATAAAAATGACTTCTACATCGAAGAGCACAAATAAAATAGCAACGAGAAAATATTTTATGGAAAAAGGTACGCGGGCATTGCCTTGCGATTCGATGCCACATTCAAAGGAATCTAACTTAATGGCACTTTTCTTTTTAGGGCCCAAAAGGTGGGTGGCCACCATAGTTACTGAAACAAATGCCAATGCAACAAGGAACATTAGCACAATTGGATAATAGTCTAGCAGATGTTGTTGATCCATGCCGTAAATATGGGCTTTGTAATCATAATAACAAACCAAAAATGACCAAATCATTTTGATTTCGCATAATTTTATAACAGCGGTAAATGGGTAAATGTTTTTGCAACCAATTGACTATTTAAATTGGCCTTGAGCTATTAATTTCGAACGGAATATTATATAAACAGGCCTAATCCAATACTGATGCGTTCGTTTTTTAATCCTAATGTTTATTACTATGAACAAACTTGGTTTTAATTCAAGATGCTTTAAAACACAGAGTTTGTTCTGTTAGCCTAGTATCTCCCGCTCGAATTTTATTGGGGCCTTAATAGCTCCTTACCAAGGCACAAACTTAGATCTATAATAATTGATTTTCATTGCATCGAGGCGCTTGCCTTGAGCGGCTAATCGCACTTTGTATTCGTCCCAATTTCTACTTTGCGGTTTTGACCAAGCTATTTCAGCAACACCTAACAGACGCGGGAATAACAAATATTCAATCTCTTTTATGTTGGTGATTGTCTCGCTCCAAAGAGGGGCTTCAACTCCAATAATATCTTCTCGTGTAATACCACTTACAAGCGTGGTGGGATCCCAATCGTAAGAGTCCTTTACCTCAATATAAGCCGCCCAATGTAAACCGAATTTTGAGGTAGAATCATATTGCATATCTAAGTAAACCTTTGGAGCAGGAGACATCAATACCTTGCCCCCCTTTTCAACTGCCATTTGAGGGTATTTGGGTGAATTCCAATGTTGGGCAATAATATCTCCCCTAATATCTGCTTGAGAAATCTCTTCCCAACCCATCATCTTCTTGCCATTGGCTTTCACAATATCATAAAACTTATTAATAAACAGAATGTACTCTTCTTTTTTCGTCACGTGTGCTTCGTCCCCGCCAATGTGAATGTATTGTCCAGGAGTAATGACAGCCAATTCTCTA
>JANXRR010000224.1 GCA_025356795.1 Bacteroidia bacterium | reverse complement strand
GCCGACCCATCAGGCGCTTGGCCGCGAAGACCGTCGCCTCTGGGTTGGTGACATATACCAACGTTTTGAAAACTTCGGCAACAAATGGTGAGTTTATTAAACTTGAAAAATTAAGAACTGATCTGCTTAGTAATAATATTATCATTAAAGTTGAGGATTTTGAAACAGGACAAACTTCATTGAAAGGGAGGGAAAAATCTTTAAGTGAGATTGCTTCTATCAATTTTACACCCGAGAATTATTGCAAATTATATTATCGTATAATAAAGCACCTTAAAGCCAAGAAAATAGTAGAACTGGGTACCTCTTTGGGTTTAACCACGCTTTACCTTGCTGCCCATCATGAAGGCCAGGTATATACATTTGAAGGCAGCCATAGCATTGCCAATGTTGCACTCACAAATTTTGAATATTTTGAAAAGAAAAATATTCATTTAATTGAAGGTAACCTAGATTCAGCACTTTCTAATTTTCTGCAAGAAACAGCCAAAGTCAATTTCGCATTGATCGATGCCAATTATAATTACGATTCAATACTGAAGTATTTCAACTTGCTAATGAAAAGGACGAACGAGAAGAGTATTCTGGTGGTAAACGAAATCCATTACTCTAAAGAAATGGAAAAAGCATGGGAGTGGCTCAAATCAAATGAATTGGTTTATGGCAGCATTGATCTCTATAAATGTGGTATCCTTTTCTTTGAACCATCACTCAACAAGCAGCACTTTATCTTCTCTTTGGAGAAAAATTAGTTATTACAGGATAATGGGTAAATTTGCTATTTATCATTTACACCATGAGCGAAAACCAACCAGCACCTGCAAATAAGAATACTAAGTTTTCAATAATTATTGCGTTGCTTTCAATAATCGTAATAGTAGAAAGTATTAAGATCTATCTAGACAGTCAAAAAAAAGAAGAGCTTCAGCAAACCATTACTACTACTAAAGATGAGCTCTCCTCCACGCTCACAAGGCTCGACTCCATCCGAACGGAGTTAGATCAAAAGATAGTTGAAATTCAAAAACTTGGTGGTGATGTAACTGAGCTGAAAAAAGCAAAAAGCGAAGTAGAAGCACAACTGAAACGGTCTGCCACCAGAAGTGCCAAAGAGATTGCCCAATTGAAAGATAAAGTGGAAGGATATACTGTATTGCTAAAAACTAAAGATGAAGAAATAGAAAAGCTTAAGTCGGTAAATAAAGAACTGTTCAGTGAAAATAAAAATCTAAAAACAAAGCAAAACAAGCTTAGTGATTCCATTACCTCCCTTACCAAGAACAAGGATGAACTCGCCAGCAAAGTGGCCATAGCCTCACAACTAAGAATTGAAAATCCAAAAGTGACAGGCTTAAATTCCAAAGGGAAAGAGAGAGATTCCCCTTTTAAAAACAAGCAGTTGAGCAAACTTAAAGTAGAATTTAATCTTGCCGAAAATAAGGTTGCTCCCATTGAAGGAAAAAAAATAATGATCCGCATTGTTGATGAAAATAAACAAGTCATTTTTGATATTGCTAAGGGTTCAGGATCATTTACCCTTAACGGAAAAGAAGAATTTTACACGGTCATTCAAGAAATTCTGTTTGACAACACAAAACAAAAACTCATTTTTTATTATGAGAAAGGTTCAGAATATGCTTCGGGCAATTACACCATTGAAGTTTACACCGATGGTTATAAAATGGGAACAGCCCAATTTGCAATTAAATGAGATTAAAGTTTTTAGAGCACTATGAGCCCAAAGAACGGATAGCTATTTGGGTTTCATTGGCTATTCATATTTGTTGCGCTTGGTTCAGCATCGGCTATCATTACGATGATGAGCATTGGCAGATACTTGAATTTGCCAATTATAAACTTGGCCTCTCCCCTGCCACAGATCTACCGTGGGAGTTTGCAGCTCAAATAAGACCTACCCTTCAACCTTTTATGGTCATTTTTTTAGCGAAGGCTATGATGGCAATAAAAATGTACAATCCGTTTACGTTAGCATTTATACTGCGGCTAATAACGGCCATCATAAGTTGGTTTGCCTCGTTGTTAATTATTAAAATTGCTTCCGGTTTTTTAAAGGATAAAACCCAACAATACTTTTTCATTCTCTTTTCAAGTTTCCTATGGTTTATGCCTTACATACACATTCGATTTTCTGGAGAAACATGGTCGGGATTATTTTTCTTTTTTGGCCTTTATCATTTGCTGGCAATTACTGAACTTAACTATTCAAAAAATTGGGTAGTTAAATCGGTGCTTGTGGGCGCTTGCTTTGGTATATCGTTTTGGTGCCGTTTTCAAATTGTGTTTGCATTCCTGGGTATCGGCTTTTGGTTGCTTTTTTATAGAGGCAAAACCCTTGCACGAATTATACCGGCCATAGGCAGTGGGCTGCTTCTATTGGGGATTGGAATATTATTGGATCACGCTTTTTATAATGCTTGGGTTTTTACGCCCTACAAGTATTTCGAAAGTAACATTCTAAACAATGTTGCCGCACGCTATGGCGAAACACCTTGGTGGGATTATTTCTATATGTTTATTCTACATGGAGGTATTCCGCTGAGCATAGTTTTGTTAGCAGCTGTTTTCTTATCTGTTTTAAGTAATCCAAAAAATCCTTACATCTGGGTGCTTATTGTATTCGTGACTGGCCACATGATGGTGGGACACAAAGAGCTTCGTTTTCTCTTTCCAATGGTTTATATCTTTCCCGTTTGCTGCTTTTTATTTTTGTCAAATGTGAAAATAATGGATCGTTTGGCCGCCATCCCCGAAAGGGCACTTAAAATAAGTAAAACAGTTCTGATAGCGATGAATGTTATTCTGTTGATAGTTATGTCGTTTTTGAAGCCACCTTCAGAGCATGTTTTTTTGTATCAGTACGTCTATGAAAAAACCAAGGGCAAACCAACTAAAATAATCACACTTGAAAAAAACCCCTATCGACCCGCAACATTATTATTGAATTTTTATCAGCCCCCAAACCTACAAGTTGTTACAGCTAAATCTATTTCAGAATTAGACTCATTGGTTGAAAATTCAACTGAAACTGTTTATTTCTTTGATAATCACTTCGACTTATCACCCGACATTGTAAGGCAAACCCACACAAAGTTTGAAATACTTTACAGGAATTTGCCCGAATTTATCCAAGACTTAAATTTCAATGGCTGGGTAGATAGGCAAAAAGTTTATTGTTTGTATAGCCCTGTTGAAATCAGGTAGAAATGTTTGAACTGTTTCTGTGCGCAGAATTGCCAATTCACAATTGATTCCTATATTTGCACCTCATTTTAAAAAATAATTGTTAAACCATGAAAAACTACGAGACGGTATTCATTTTAAATCCCGTTTTGTCTGAAGACCAGGCAAAGGATACTG
>JANXRR010000210.1 GCA_025356795.1 Bacteroidia bacterium | reverse complement strand
TCTTAATTCGGAAACGGTTTCAACAATATCATCAGTGGCAATGGCGATGTGTTGCACACCAGGGCCATTATAAAAATCGAGATACTCTTCTATTTGCGATTTCTTCTTTCCTTTTGCGGGTTCATTGATGGGGAATTTAATGTACCCATTTCCGTTAGAAACAACTTTCGACATAAGCGCACTATATTCTGTTGAGATGTCGCTGTCATCGAAAGTGATAAGTAGCTTGAAGCCCATAACCTTTTCGTAGAAATCTACCCAGCGGTTCATTTGTCCCAGTTCAACATTGCCTACGCAATGATCTACATGTTTGAGCCCAATGGGTGTTGATTGAAATTCACTTTTTATGGCTTTAAATCCTGGAAGAAATACTCCCTGGTAATTTTTCCTTTCCACGAAAGTGTGAATGGTGTCTCCATACGTTTTGATGGAAGCTGTTATCACTTTGCCAAACTCATCATTATGAACAGTGGGTACTTGAACAGATTCCGCCCCACGAATGGTGGTTTCTTGGTAAGATTTTGTTGCGTCATCTACCCAAAGCGCCAAGACTTTTACACCGTCACCATGCTTTTTTACATGATTACTAATTTCGTTGTCAAACACAAGCGAGGTGGTAAATACAAATCGAATTTTATTTTGCTTAAGCACATAAGATACGCGATCGCGGATACCTGTTTCAGGACCAGAAAAAGCGATTAATTCAAAGCCAAAACAGTGTTGATAGAAAAGTGAGGCTTGTTTGGCGTTGCCAACATAAAACTCAACATAGTCGGTGCCGTTGATGGGTAAAAAATCTTGTTCCATGATTGCTATCGATTGAAACGATAAATTTAATCATTCTTCGGGTTTTTATTTTTAAAATCGTTGTCAAATCCATAATCTTGAGGAAAATAGAGATTATGAAATGGCCTCGGTTTATTTCTTCCCCAAAAAGGGATAATACTTGATTTGACCATTGTACGTGAACAAAAAAAATAACTATCAACACATGAACTTACAGGCATTGGATGCGAGCTTACAAGAAATTGTAAAGAAGAGAATGGCACTTCAAAAAATTGATTATAACAATCCAAAATATGATGAAATAGAAGAAGCTCTGCATGATGCCGAAGATACTTTTCAAGATGAATATGGCGACTATTTAGAAGAGCGCTTACAGGAAGTGCACGATGAATATTGCCCTGATACCGATGTGCTTCACCCCATTGCTTATATTGCCAAAAACTATATTGTTTCTGCCAACAACGAATATTCTGTGGCCACCAATGAAGGTGTTTATGTGGAAGCTGATAATTATCCGAACAAAGACACTAAGCTAGCTATTTTACCCAATCCATTGCGAGTAGTTTTAAACATTGACAAAGACAATCAGAAGTTAGTTTGGACTACAGGTTGATTTGCCATTCATTAATGCTGCAAATCAAAAACCAAGTTTGCTTCTAACTCTTGCAAGAACTTTGTGGGCAACAATTCTAGCTCGCGCTTCGCCTTCAATGAGTTTGCGCTCAAGTTCTTCGGGGTTGCTCATGAAGAAATTAAATACTTCTCTTTCTTTGGAGTAGGTGGCTAAAATTAACTCAAAGAGTTCTTGTTTTGCATGGCCATACCCATAATTCCCGCCAAGGTATTTATTACGCAAAGCTTCTGTTTGTTCTGTAGTACCAATTAGTTTGTAGATAGCAAAGACATTATCTGCACTTGGGTTTTTTGGTTGATCGATCGGAATGCTGTCGGTAACGATAGACATGATTTGCTTTCGCATTTCTTTGTCGGGTAAAAAAATATCTATAAAATTATTGTATGACTTACTCATTTTCTGACCATCGGTTCCGGGAACGGTCATTACTTGTTCTTCTATTTTTGCTTCGGGAATAACGAAGGTTTCGCCATATTGTGTATTGAAAGTGGTAGTAATATCCCTTGCCATTTCTAAGTGCTGCCGTTGGTCTTTTCCAACCGGAACGTAATTGGCATCATACAAAATAATGTCCGCTGCCATAAGCACGGGATAAGTAAATAGACCAGCATTTACGTCTGAAAGTTTTTCTGATTTATCTTTAAATGAATGTGCATTGGCCAACATGGGAAAAGGAGCGAAGCAGTTTAAATACCAAGCCAGCTCACACACCTCGGGTATTTTACTTTGACGATACAGTACATTCTTTTCAATGTTAAAGCCAAAGGCAAGCCATGCCGCTGCCACAGCACGTGTATTTTCTTTTCTTACCGAAGCGTCTTTTATGGTGATAAGCG
Organism: Bacteroidia bacterium; assembly: GCA_025356795.1. Classification (GTDB taxonomy): domain Bacteria; phylum Bacteroidota; class Bacteroidia; order Cytophagales; family Cyclobacteriaceae; genus ELB16-189. Next base: position 2,158 of record JANXRR010000210.1, on the reverse strand, counting down.
AATGCAGATCGGCAATAAAAAAGAAGGATTCATTGCCCGCTTGCTCCGATAATTTTATTGCCGGGATGATTGCGCCCAAAAGATTTCCTAAATGCGGCCTTCCGCTGCTTTGTATGCCTGTTAATATTCTTGCCATAGTGGTGCAAAGAAAGAAAGATTGATAGAATATTTAAATCGCACTGAAATATTGTTCTCTTTCTAACTGTTATCTTTATGAAAATAAGGTATAGAAAAAATATTTTGAGAAACGAAGTTGATAATAGGATTGGGCCAATGATCGGTTCCTAAGTTAATATAGGGGATATAATACAGGCAGATTCCTTAAATCCTTTGATTGGATGATACACTTTTCACACCTTTAGAAACCCTAGAAAGCTCCTAATAAGGAGATTAAAATGAAACTATCTTTTGCGCTATTACTTTTATATTTCCCTTTGTTTGCTCAGAAATCGGAACTACTATTATTCCCAGAGAAAATTCATGACTTTGGTGAAATAGCTGAAAGTGGTGGAAAGGTGGAGTTTGAATTTAGGTTTGTTAACAACACGGCCCGCCCCATACTTATTTTATCCGTTGAAGCTTCTTGCGGCTGCACTACCACGGGTTATACAAAAGAAGTGATTAAGCAAGGAGGTTCTGGATTTGTTAAGGCCAGTTTTGATCCCAAAGGAAGACCAGGATATTTCAATAAACCAATTACTGTAACTACCGATTATAATGCGGAGACGATCATCTTACAAATTAAAGGACAAGTAAGCACAGAAAGTGAGAAAGATCCGATGGTTGAGTTATCTGCCAAAAATGGCAGCTTTAGATTGAAGCATAGCAATTTCAATTTTGGGAAAGCATATGTAAATAAAGACGCTATTGAAAAAGATTTTGCAGTGTTTAATGCCGGGGATAAACCAATACACATACTAAAGAAAACTATCCAGGCACCCTACATCATTGTAAACCTACCAGAAGTATTGATGCCAAAGGAAAAGGCGCATATTAAAATAATATACGATGCGCGATTGCGCAGCCAGTATGGTTTCGTTTCGGATAACTTAGAACTTGAAACCGATGACGAATTGCAACCCATGAAGAACTTTTCAATCTATGCAACAACAGAGGATTTTTTTCCTCCTCTCTCGGAAGCAGAATTACTAAAATCCCCTTTGCTTCAACTTGATAATTACATAGTAGCATTTGGCAGAATGCCGCAACGGGCTGAAGTTGTAAAGCAGGTTACAGTAACCAACGGTGGAAAGACAAATCTTTTAATTCGATCTATTCAACCAAATTGCACGTGCGTAGCTTCTAGTGCAGAGAAATTAATAGTAAAACCTGGTGAAACTTCAACCGTGAAAATTGTTTTTAACCCTATGGGAAGAAATGGTGGTCAAAATAAATCAATAACTGTTTATTCAAACGATCCGCGCAATCCAGTTCAACGAATTAATATTACAGGGTATATTCCAAATTAGGTGGAGAGTCTTTTAGCAATTTTCTTTGCTGCACTTCCATCACCATACAAACCTTTTGATGATGGGAAGTTTAATTTAACAAGTTCGTTAAAGCTTCTAACAATAATCTTTTTATCCGCTCCCGCTAACCGATTCGCCCCCGCTTCCACCAACTCCACCCACTCTGTTTGGTCACGCAAGGTGATGCAATACTTTTGAAAGAAGTAGGCTTCTTTTTGCAAGCCTCCGCTGTCGGTCATTACCAACCTGCAATTTTCTAGTAATGCCAACATATCAAAATAACCTACAGGATCGATGACGGTGGCCTCGATGGATAGTTGTTCTGATTGAATAAATGCTTTTGTTCGTGGATGAAGAGGTAGCACCACTTGAATGTCTTTATTAATTTCGTTCAGAGCTTCTATTATTGACTTGAGCCTAGTTGGATCATTCGTGTTCTCAGCACGATGCAGCGTGGCAAGTACAAAAGGGTTGTCTTCTAACTTTTGTTTTTTAAGCACTACTGAATTCGCCCTTACTATTTCTTTGTAGTGTAGAACGGCATCATACATTACATCTCCTACTTGAAGCACCTCACAATCAAAATTGTGAAAGCCTTCTCTCTCTAAATTGTTAGCGGCAGTTTGCGTAGGGCAGAAGAGCAGCTTGCTAATGCGATCTGTTAAAATACGGTTGATCTCTTCGGGCAT
>JANXRR010000205.1 GCA_025356795.1 Bacteroidia bacterium | reverse complement strand
TTGCTTTATCATCCTCAACAAAGTAGTCAACCTACTCTTCAAGTTTCTTCTATCTACAATAAAATCGAGAAAGCCGTGGTCAAGCACAAATTCGGCACTTTGAAAACCGGGAGGAAGATCTTTGCCTATGGTTTCTCGAATTACCCGTGGTCCAGCAAAGCCAATCAGTGCGCCTGGCTCCGAAATATTAAAGTCGCCTAACATGGCATATGATGCTGTAACCCCGCCCGTAGTTGGGTCAGTGAGCAAGGAGATGTATGGTATCTTAGCTTCCTCCAACAATGCCAATTTTGCTGAGGTTTTTGCCATTTGCATAAGCGATAGCCCTGCTTCCATCATTCTTGCGCCACCCGATCGTGAAATCATAAGGAAAGGCGTGTTCGTCTTTAAGCTATGTTCAATGGCTCGTGATATTTTCTCGCCTACTACCGATCCCATGGAGCCCCCAATAAAATTGAAGTCCATACAAGAAATAGTCAAATCTAGATCATTCATTTTACCGTAGGCACTTCTAACAGCATCTTGTAGTTGAGTTTTTTCTTGAGATTCTTTTATTCTTTTGGGATAAGCTTTCGTGTCAACAAATTTTAGAGGATCACCTGACATCATGCTTACATCTAGCTCAGTAAATTCATTGTTGTCGAAAAGAATTTCGAAGTATTCAGCAGAACCAATGCGAACGTGGAAATCTTCCTCAGGAACTACGTAAGCGTTATTCTTTAATTCTCTCGTATGGATAATTTTCCCAGCGGGAGATTTAAACCATAGTCCATCTGGTACCTCTCGCTTGGCTTCTGTGGGAGTGAGAATACCCTTGTCTGTGCGCTTAAACCAAGGCATATTTTTATTTTCTATTAAATAAAAAAACCGATCAGAGTTTCTGATCGGTTATCGAATATATTAGTTGTTAAGCTAGGTCGATACCCTTATCGAGGTACACGTCTTGAATCGCATTCAAAATGTCTACACCTTCTGATAGCGGTCTTTGGAAAGCCTTACGGCCGGATATCAATCCCATTCCCCCAGCACGTTTGTTTATTACGGCTGTGCGAACTGCATCGGCTAAATCAGAAGCACCTTTAGATTCCCCGCCTGAGTTAATCAACCCAGCTCTTCCCATATAACAATTGGCAACTTGGTAGCGACATAAATCAATTGGATGATCGGTTGTTAGATCAGTATAGATTCGCTCATCTAATTTACCGTAGCTAGAGCCACCGGTGTTTAACACTTTATAACCACCGTTATTAGTAGCTAATTTTTGTTTAATAATATCTGCCTGAATGGTTACACCTAGGTGATTGGCTTGTCCTGTTAAGTCAGCAGAAGTGTGATAATCAACACCATCTTTTTTAAAGGCATTGTTTCTTGTGTAACACCATAAAATGGTGGCCATTCCTAATTCATGAGCTCTTTCAAAAGCAAGTGATACTTCTTGAATTTGACGTGTCGAGTTGTCGGAACCAAAGTAGATAGTGGCACCCACCGCGCATGCGCCTAAATTCCAAGCTTCATCCACAGAACCAAACATCACTTGGTCTGCTTTGTTAGGATACGTTAAAAGTTCGTTGTGATTAATTTTTACAATAAAAGGTATTTTGTGGGCATATTTTCTTGATACTATTGCTAAGTTACCATACGTAGTAGCAACTGCATTGCATCCACCTGCTATGGCTAGCTTCACAATATTTTCAGGATCAAAATAGATCGGATTTTTGGCAAATGAGGCACCTGCACTGTGCTCTATTCCTTGATCAATTGGGAGAATGGATAAAAATCCAGTGCCCGAAAGACGACCTGTGTTGAAGAGAGCTCCTAAACTCCGAATTACCTGCGAATTTCTATTTGACTGAACAAAAATGTCGTCAATAAAAGTGGGGCTGGGTGTGTGAAGGGTTTCTTTCGCGAATGTTTTGCTTTGGTGATCGAGTAAGTACTTGGCGCTTTCACCAAGAATTTCTGAAATGTTTCTTTTTGCCATGATTTAAGAAGGTGAGCGGCAAATATAGGATTCCCCACTATGCTATACAAATACTACGAGAGGGTATTGGCAGTAAATGCAAAAGGCCTCATTCCCAAATGGAATGAGGCCTTTCAAATTCTAACGATACCTATTTTGGTGAAACTTGAGTCAATTTTTCCTTTATCCTTGCTGATTTTCCTTGTCTTCCTTTCAAGAAATAAAGTTTTGCCCTCCTTACTTTACCCACCTTAAGTACTTCGATCTTATCAATACTTGGGCTTAGGATTGGGAATATTCTTTCCACTCCTACTCCGTTGGACACCTTTCTTACAGAAAATGTTTCACCATTGGTGCTTTTTCCTCTTCGATATAACACTACCCCTTGAAATTGCTGAATTCTTTCTTTGTTTCCTTCGCTGATTTTTACATGTACGTTAACAGTATCACCTGCTTTGAAGGAAGGGTGCTTTGATCTGGTGGCAGCCAGTTCTTCTTCTACTAGTTTTATTAAATCAGCCATGAGGAATCGTTTTTTAAAATGGACTGCAAATATAGGAAACTGATTTCAGTTGACAATAGTAGTCACAAAAAATCCTTAGCAATTGTTTTTTAACAGCTCGGGCCTTCTTTCTTTGGTTCTTTCCAACGATTTTTCAGTTCTCCATTCCATGATTTTTAATTCGTGGCCTGAAAGCAGAACATCGGGCACTTTCCATCCTTTGTATTCAGCCGGCCTTGAATACACCGGTGGGGCGATCAATCCATCTTGAAATGAATCAGACAAAGCTGATGTTTCATCAGATAGAACACCTGGTAGCAACCTTATAATTGAGTCCGCTACCACAGCTGCAGCCAATTCGCCACCCGACAGCACATAATCTCCAATACTTATTTCTTTTGTTATTAGATGTTGGCGAACTCGTTCGTCAACTCCTTTATAATGCCCACAAAGAATAATCAATTTTTTTTTTAAGCTTAATTGATTGGCAAGCGATTGCCCCATCAGTTCACCATCGGGGCTCATGTAAATTACCTCATCGTATTCAGTCTTACTTTTAAGGAAGGTAATGCAGCGATCGATCGGTTCAATCATCATTACCATGCCAGCTCCACCACCAAAGGCGTAATCGTCTATCGATTTTTGCTTGTTGGTAGAATAATCCCGAAGATCATGGATGTTAACTTTTACAAGGCCCTTATTCTGTGCTCTTTTTAAAATTGAATCCGAGAAGGGGCTTTCTAACAATTTTGGTAAGCATGTGATAATATCAATCTGCATAATTTCAGAGGTTCAAAAACCCTTCGGGCAAATCAACTTGTAATTTATGCTTTGTTTTTGAAAGGCTTGAAATAAAAGGTGCATTGATAGGAATAAGAATTTCTTTCCCTGAATTTGTTTCCACCACAATTAGTTTATTGAGACCAGTTTGCATGATTTCCCTTACGCGGCCTATGATCCCTAAATTTTTGTCGGTCACTTCAAAATCGATAATCTCATCATCATAGAATTCGCCCCTTTTCAGTTTTGCGCGTAAGGCTTTCGCTAAATAAAGGCCTGAACCTTTTAATTTAATTGCTTCTTCTGGCGAGTTAACGCCTTCAAATTTTATAAAAGCTTGGTCGCCACGATCGGAAATATCTTCAATAAAATAGGGAACGAATGCATTGTTGATCTGAAAGAAAACATTTTTCATTTCAGTTACAGAAAAATCAGTTGTGAGAATGGCCGTTACCCCGCCTTTAAGACCGTGTGTCTTTGAAATGTACCCTATTTGAAAATATTCTTTTTGATCCATAAAAAAAAGCCGCAGAGCTGGTGGCAATGCGGCAGTTAATAATTAAGCAAATGATTTTTTAGGCTTCTGGGCTTGCCTCAGCTTCAGGAGCTGCTGCTTCTACCACGGGAGGCGCGTTAAGTGCTTCCGCTTTCTTGCGAATTGCTTCTGCCTTTGCTTCCCTTACTTTAGTTTCGGCTTCTTTGCGTGCTTTTGCAGCTTGTTCTTTAGCTTTCGATAAAGTATCTACTTTCGTGGAAATTTTTGAGTCTTTTGCTTTTTGCCATTCAGCTAGCTTAGCATCTGCTTGCTCTTGAGTAATAGCACCTTTTACAACACCAATTTGAAGATGTCTCTTTAAAATAACACCTCTATAAGAAAGCATTTTCTTAACAGTTTCTGTAGGCAATGCACCTTTCATCAACCAATCAAACGCTTTTTGATTATCAATATCAATTGTTGCAGGGTTAGTGATAGGATTGTAGGTGCCAATTTTTTCGATGAATTTTCCATCGCGTGGTGACCTTACATCTGCCACAATAACATCATACAATGCAAGTTTTTTGCGGCCTCTTCTCGATAATCTAATTTTTACTGCCATTTGTTAATTTTTAAGGTTTGGATCTCGTCCGATTTTTAAAAGGATTGCAAAGGTAAAGGATTTTATATTTTTTGCAATTAGTAAATTTAGAATACCAAATTAAGTTGGTGACTATATCCATATTTGCATAAGCGATTATTAAATTTTTAAATATTAGAGCTCTTTTCTACATTTGTTAGCATTGAAAATTATTTATGGATAAATATTCTTACATCTCTAATGCCGATGTTGGCTATCTAGATCAGCTTTACAAGTCTTTTAAAAGTGATCCCACCTCAGTAGATACAGCTTGGCAAAAATTTTTCGAAGGGTATGATTTTTCAACCCAGCGCTTCGGAGAAAATGGTATTACGACTCCAGCTGACGGCATCAATATTAAGGAGACTTATGTCAGAACTTTAATATTTGCTTATCGATCGTTCGGGCATTTAAAGGCGAATACAAACCCGGTAAGAGAAAGGAGGGATCACGGAGTTCAATTGGATTACAAAACTTTTGGATTGACCGATGCGGATTTAGATGTTGAGTTCGATGTGGCAGCCGAGATTGGAATGCCCAAATCATCACTCAAAAAAATTATTGAACGATTAAAGACTTTGTACCTCGGCTCTATAGGCTTCGACTATAATTTTATCCGCAATGATGAGGTAAGAAATTGGCTGTATCAAAAAATAGAGAAGGAGTATTTCAATTATACACCCGATCAACAGGAGAAAAAAAATATTCTTGAAAAGCTAAATGAAGCGGTTGTTTTTGAAAATTTCCTTCACACGAAATTTTTAGGACAGAAGAGATTTTCTTTGGAGGGCGGTGAGAATACAATACCTGCTTTGCAAACCATCATCAATACTACAGCCGAAATGGGTGTAAAAGAAATTGTGATTGGTATGGCTCATCGGGGTCGTTTAAATGTACTTTCCAATATATTAGGCAAAACATACGAACAGATATTTACAGAATTCGAAGGAATTGTAAACCCTGATCTAACCATGGGAGATGGTGATGTTAAATATCATTTAGGTTATGCAAGTCACATAGATACTCCCTCGGGCAATAAGATTTATTTAAAACTTACCCCCAACCCTTCGCACTTAGAAGCTGTAAATCCTCTTGTACTAGGGTATACACGGGGTCAGATAGATGACGAATATAAAGGCGACCTTAACAAAGCCATGGCCATTCTCATACATGGAGATGCAGCCATAGCAGGGCAAGGCATCGTTTATGAAGGTGTACAAATGTCGGGTTTGGAAGGCTATACCACGGGCGGAACAATTCATTTTGTGATTAACAATCAAATTGGTTTTACAACCGATTATGACGATGCCCGCACTTCTATTTATTGCACCGATGTAGCTAAGATTGTAGATGCGCCCGTGTTGCACGTAAATGGTGACGATGCCGAGGCGGTAACTTTCTGTTCGAAATTAGCAGTAGAGTACAGACAAAAATTTGGTAAGGATGTATTTGTTGATATGCTTTGCTATCGCAGGCATGGGCATAACGAAAGCGATGAGCCTAAGTTTACTCAGCCAAAATTGTATAATTTAATTGCGAAACATCCTAATCCCCGTGAGATTTACGTAAAGAAATTAATTGAGCGTGCCGATGTAGATGCTGCCATGGCTGATGAAATGGATAAAACCTTTCGCAACCAGCTGCAAGAAAGACTTACAGAAGCGAAGCAAAAGCCGCTGCCCTACAAACCTCAAAAAATAGAAGAGGAATGGGAAAAAATGCATCGGGCTAAACCAGAAGATTTTGATCAATCGCCTGAGACTGGCATTAAGCAAGAAACGTATGACAAGGTAGGCAAGGCTATTACCACAATACCTGAAGGTTTTAAGCCTCTCAAGCAAATTGAAAAATTATTAAAAGATAGAAAGGCTGCATTCTTTGATGACAAAGTTTTAGGTTGGGCAGAAGCTGAATTGTTGGCCTACGGATCGTTGCTTGCCGAGAAAGTGCCCGTTCGTATGTCAGGCCAAGATGTAAAGCGTGGAACTTTTTCGCATCGTCATGCTTACTTCTTTGATGCCAATACAAACGATCCTTATTGTGGATTAGACAACATTGAGCCTGACCAACTGAAGTTTCATATTTACAATTCACTACTTTCAGAATTTGGTGTGTTGGGTTTTGAATATGGATATGCCATGTCTACACCCAATGCTCTTGTTATTTGGGAAGCCCAGTTCGGTGACTTTGTAAATGGTGCTCAAGTAATGATAGACCAATTCATATCCAGTGCCGAATCGAAATGGCAGCGAATGAATGGATTGGTGATGTTATTGCCTCATGGCTATGAAGGCCAAGGCCCCGAGCACTCTAGCTGCCGCCCAGAAAGATTCTTGCAATTATCGGCCGAGTATAATATGATAGTGGCTAACCCAACCACACCAGCCAATATTTTTCATTTGCTGAGAAGACAAGTAACATGGGGTTTCCGTAAGCCTTGCATCGTGTTTTCACCCAAATCATTACTTCGTCATCCGTTAGTAGTTTCTCCTGCCAAAGATTTCACCAAAGGATCATTTCAAGAAATTATTGATGACGGCACTGTTGTGGCCAAAGAAGTTAAGAAGGTTGTGTTCTGCTCAGGTAAAGTTTATTATGATCTTTTAGAAGGTCAGCAAAAGAAAAAACAGAAAGATGTGGCGATTGTTCGATTAGAGCAATTACATCCATTCCCAGAAAAGCAATTCAATGCGATTGTTAAGAAATACAAAGGAGCGAAGTTAGCTTGGGTTCAAGAAGAACCTTCAAACATGGGATGTTGGTCTTTTATTGTACGTGTATTACCAAGTACAAAATTTGAATTAGTGTCGCGTAAAGCAAGCGCTTCACCAGCCACGGGGTATTCTAAAATACATAAGTTGGAGCAAGAGAAGATCGTGAATCAGGCCTTGGAAGTTTAATTTTAAGATGCCGAAGATTTATGAATATTTGGGGATTATCATTTTCTTTTACTCTCGCGAACATGAGCCGATTCATATACGTGCAAGGTGTGACGACCGTGAGGTCAAAGCAGAATTACAAAGGGCCATCTTAACTGGAACGATTACGAAATGATATTCCCACTAGAACATTTATACAACGGAAAAATATAAACAGTATGGCTCAACAAGTAAAAGTTCCCACTGTAGGGGAATCAATTTCGGAAGTTACCATTGCCAATTGGGTAAAGAACGATGGCGATGTGGTAAAGATGGACGAAGTGATTGCCGAACTGGAATCGGACAAAGCAACTTTTGAATTAACTGCACCAGTAGCTGGTGTATTAAAAGTTGTGGGCAAAAAAGGCGATGTGTTAGCTATCGGTCAACTCATTTGCGAAATCGAAACATCAGCGGCAGCACCTGCTGCACCCAAAACAGAACCAGTAACAACTACAACACCCAGTAAACCTATGAGCACAACAGGTGGAATAAAAGAAATGAAAGTGCCCGCTGTGGGCGAATCAATAACAGAAGTCACTATTTCAACATGGTTGAAAAAAGAAGGTGACTTTGTAAAGTTAGATGAAGTGATTGCCGAGGTGGAATCAGACAAAGCAACGTTTGAACTACCTGCCGAAGCAAACGGGATTTTGCGGATTGTAGCTCAAGAAAAAACAACACTTCCTATAGGTGGTTTGATTTGTAAAATTGAGATAACTGAAGGCGCACCTGTAGCTACAACAAGTCCAGCGGCAGTTCCTTCTGCTGCACCAGCATCGACTGATAAATCGTATGCAGCAGGCACTCCTTCTCCTGCGGCAGCAAAAATCTTAGATGAAAAAGGAATTGCCACAAGTCAAGTAACTGGCTCTGGTGTGAGTGGAAGAATCACCAAAGAGGATGCAGTGAAAGCTCAACAACCTGCACCC